>CAYGVZ010000205.1:0-5520 GCA_964353475.1 uncultured Pirellulales bacterium
CTTGAGCGGGACATCGACCTTGATGGCGGATGTCATTTCGTCGGCAATCCATTTGCCGTGCCTGTCGGCCTGTGAAACGGGCAGCTCAAAAACGAGTTCGTAGTGGACCTGCAAAATCATCTTGACCGGCAACTGCTCCCGCTCGATTCGGCGGTGAATGTTAATCATCGCCACCTTAATCAGATCGGCGGCGGAGCCCTGGATGACCGTGTTTATCGCGAGGCGCCTCGCCTGTGAGCGTTGTGCACCGTTCCTGCTGTCGAGGTCGAGAATCCTTCGGCGGCGATGCAGAATGGTCTCGGCATAGCCGGTGCGCTTTGCCGATTCGACTGCGCTTTCCATAAAGTCCTTTATGGCGCTGTACCGTTTGAAGTAATCGTCAATAAACTGCTTCGCCTCCTGCTGGGATATTCCTGCGCTGCGCGACAGGCCGAACGCCCCCTGTCCGTAGATTATCCCGAAGTTCACCGCCTTGCAGCGCGAACGCATCTCGCCGGTTACATCAGCTATGGGGACATTGAATATCTGCGATGCAACGTAGCGATGGATATCCTGGTCTTCCGCAAACGCCTTCAGCAATTCTCTGTCTCTTGAGAAATGCGCCAGCAAGCGCAGCTCTATCTGTGAATAGTCGGCGCTCAGGATGCAGTCGGTCTTGTCTTTGGGGACGAACGCCGCGCGAATTTTGCTGCCAAGTTCGGTCCTTATCGGGATGTTCTGCAAATTCGGGTCACTCGAGCTGAGCCGGCCAGTAGCGGTAATGGTCTGGTTAAATGAGGCGTGCAGCCGGCCGGTACGAGGATTGACGAGCGATGGAAGTTTGTCAACGTAGGTGTTTTTCAGTTTGCTGAGAGAGCGATATTCGAGAATCAGCGGCACAACGGGGTGCGCACTCGCAAGCTGGTCGAGAACGTCAGCATCCGTGCTTCTGCCGGTCTTGCCTAATCGAACGGGTTCGAGGCGCAGCTTGTCAAACAAGACCTCCGCCAACTGCTTTGGCGAGTCGATATTGAAAGAATACCCCGCCCCTTCGTAAATACGGTCCGTAACACTTTTCAACGCCCCGTCAATTTCAACCGAGATTTTTTTCAACAAGCCGGCGTCGATTGAAACACCGTTGTATTCAAGAGCTGCCAGGACCTCTACCAGCGGCATCTCAACGTCCTCGAACAGTTTGCCGATGACGGGGTCATTTTCGAGCCGTCGGGAGAAATTTTCGTACAGGCGCAAGGTTATGTCGGCGTCCTCGGCGGAATAGCGACAGGCCTGCTCGGTATCGACCATATCAAATGTAATCTGCTTTTTGCCTTTACCTATCAGGGAATGAATGGGGACGCACTCGTAATTAAGGAAATCAAGGGCCATTTTATCAAGAGAATGGCTCGTTCGCAGAGGGTCGAGGCAGTATGAGGCGACCATTGTGTCGAAGCATACGCCTTTCAGCTCAAGGCCGGCGTTTTTCAATACAAGGATATCGTATTTTATGTTCTGCCCGACCTTTTTTATTTTTTCATTTTCAAATACAGGCGCCAGTTTCGCTCGAACCTGCGCCAGGTCGAGATGCTTTGCGCCTAATGGGCCTTTCACTGGCAGATAGAAGCCCGTGCCCGGCTTCCAGGAGAAGCTGATTCCCACCAGTTCAGCAGCCATCGGATAAACAGATGTGCTCTCGGTATCGACGGCGAAGAGTTTCTGCCTGCTTAGCTCTGTCAGAAACGTCTCGAGTTTATCCGGCGTATCGGTTAGCCGGTAATCGGTGTCGTTCGGCCCTGCCGTGTCGGCTTCGGCAAACAGCATACCGCTCCTTCTCTTTTCCTGCGCAGGCGCGCCTCCCTGCTCCCCCGAAAAACCCAATTGTGTCAGCAACCGGGTGAAGCCAAGTTCCGTGAAGACCGAGGCAAGGGCTGGCTTGTCAAAATCCTTCAGGGCAAAGACCTCCCGGTCAATCTCAACGGGCACATCGCAGTTGATCGTAACGAGCCGGCGGCTGAGATACGCCAGGTCTCTTGAGCCGCGCAGGTTGTCTCCTCGCTTGCCTTTGATTTCATCCGCGTGAGCATACAGGTTATCGAGCGAGCCATACTTTCCAATCCACTCAAGCGCCGTCTTTGGGCCGACGTCCGGTACGCCCGGGACGTTATCCGACGCGTCGCCCTGCAGTGCAAGAACATCGACAAACTGGTCAGGTGTTACCTGCATTTCCTCCTTCATCCGCGCCGCGTCAAATTCCGTGCCGCTTTTTATGTCGAAGGCGCGAACGTGCTTATCGAGCAGTTGCAGGATGTCCTTGTCCTTCGTGCAAATAAATACGTCTATGGCTTGCGCCGACGCCTTTTTGGCAATTGTCCCTATGATATCGTCCGCTTCAAAACCATCGACACGCAGCATAGGCACTCGCATCGCCGCCAGAATCTGCTCGATACGCTCTATCTGCGCGGGCATATCATCGGGCATCGGGGGGCGGTGGGCCTTGTAGGGCTTGTAGAGGTCGCTGCGGAAAGTCAGCGCCTTGCTGTCCATCGCCACGACGAGCATATCCGGCTTCCTGCCTTTAATCAGCCCAAGCAAGGTCATCGTGAAAATGTAGGTCGCCTTCGTCGGCTCGCCCGAAGGACTCGTTAATTGCTGTGCCATCGGGGCGAAGTAAGCGGCGTATATGTGCGCGTGACCGTCGATGATATAGAGGGTTTTAGACATAAGCGAAAGTATAGTGTGACGCAAGCAGCGATGTCAAGCAAGGCAACCAGCCGACTTCAGGGCGACGGCAGGTTCACATCCGGCGAAGCAGCAGTGAGAGCATCTATCTGTTTTCTGATTTGCGCCGCGAGTTTGTCCTGCCGGGCGTCTTCCGCAACCTTGAGCGCCTTTTGCAGGTGCGCAGATGCCTTGTCACGTTCACCTTGTCGCTTAAGGATACCGGCAATCTGGACGTGTGCGGCAATAAGGTCGGGATTACGCTGCAGGGCATACTCAAATTGCGCCAGAGCATCTCCATCGTTACCCTGCCCGGCCAGCGCAACACCGAGGTGCACGTAGAGGTCGGCATCAGAGGGATTGATTCGCAGGGCCTGACGAAAATGCTCTATGCTTTTGTCGAATTCCTTGCGGCGAGCGTACGTGAACCCAAGCTGGATATGCGCATCTACGCAGTTGGGGTCGGCATCGAGCGCGCTTCTGAAATGCTCTATGGCCTGCTCGGCGCCGCCGCGAGCAGCAAGAATTTGGCCTAACTTCAGATGCGCCTTTAGATGCCGCGGGTCGAGCTTGACTGCCTTATTGAAATATCCGATAGCCCCGTCATAGTCCGTTCTACCTATGGCCATCAGGCCGAGATTGTAATAGACCGCAGGGTCGTCCATACCAAGCTCCAGCGCCTTCTGAAGGTGGACCAGTGCCTGCCCTGCGTTGCCTGCTGCGGCCAAAGATACGCCTAATCTGCTGTGTGCCACGGGCGAATCCGGCTCGAGCTGCACCGCCTTTTCGAGCCAGGGAATGGCCTGCTCCGGCTTTCCCTGCTGGGCAAATGCCGTGCCCAGGTTGACCATGGCATCCGCGTAATCGGGGCGGGCCTTCACTGCGGCATCAAGGTATTTAATCGCCTCATCTGCTTTTCCCGTCCCAATCAAAACCAGACCAAGACCGTTCAGCGCAGAAGTATAACCTGGCCGTATCTGCAGAACCTTCCTGAAATGTTCGGTCGCCTTGTCCATTTCCCCCTGGGACGCAAAGTAGTAGCCGAGGTGTTCGTGGGCAACATAGTTGTTCTGCGTAACAGCGATTGCATGCTCAAACAGTGTCTTACTATTCTTCCAGTGAAGCGTCTGCATCGCAGTACCTGTTGCCGCAGCAGCAAGAACGATGACCGCGGCAATGCCGGGAATTGCCCCCGGTACCCTGACTCGCGAAAGGAAATCCTTGAACGCCCAGGTTATACAGACAGTCAGACCGATAAGCGGAACATAACTGAATCGGTCGGCCAAGGCCTGGCCACCGCTCTGAATGATTCCAATTACAGGGAAAAGCGTCCCGAGAAACCAGAGCCAGCCGACAAGCAGCCATGGCGCCTTCTTTCGCAGACGAACAAAAGTAAATGTCAGCACCAGCAGCAGAGCCGCGGCGCCGACCGCCTTAACTGCTGCGGCAACGTCTGCACCAAGCATGACCCGGTGGGGATAAAAAACAGCTAAGTGAGTGGGCCAAAAGACCTTTGCAATATAGGTGGCATAGGCGATAAGGGCGTTCTCGATACGCGCCGCCGGCGGCAGCGCCGCAGAGGATACCCTGTGCAGAACAAACATGGTGATGGTACTCGATGCTGCCGCAAGCGCAAACAGCGGCAGCTTTTCGGCAATCAGGTGAAGACCAGACGCAGGCGACCCTGTCGGTTTTTGCTCAGCCCCGCCACTGAGTGCCGGCAGCCCTGACACTCTCCTTAACGGCCAGTAATCAAGCAGTAGCAGAACGCACGGAAGAGTAACGAGCATCGGTTTTGACATCAGACCTGCGGCAAATACCAGAAGCAGCACGAGATAGTTCAAGAGATTTCGCCGTTTGACATAACCAAGGTAGGCAAGCACGCTGAGCATCCAGAAAAACGTGCTGAGAACATCCTTGCGCTCGACCACCCACGCCACGGACTCAACGTGCAGCGGATGGAGCGCAAAAACCGCGGCTACGAATCCGCTTGGCCACAGTTGGCCGGTGGCTTTGCTTAGAAAGATAAACAGCAGGATGCTGCTCGCGATGTGCAACAGGAGGTTGACGCGATGATGCCACTGTGGATTGACGCCAAAAATCGAACAATCCAGCATAAGCGAAATCCACGTCACCGGGTGCCAGTAGGAACTGTGCCTGTCTGTGAAGGCCCACACGACCCCCTTCAACCCCAACCCCTGGCGCACGTGCGGATTCTGGTACACATACTGCGGGTCATCGTAGTTGGTGAAATCGGCGAACAGAACGGGAATATATGCGGCGAATGTGGCTAATGCCAAAGCCGCGCAGACCAGCAGAAGCGTGGATTTTCTTGTCGGTACGCCCATTTACGTGGGAAAAAACGCTGACCTGATAAGTTTCATCCTGGCGAGGCGGAATCTGAGGCCCGTCAGCAGACAGCCAAGACCGTACTTCACGCTGCGCCGGAAGTTGATTGACGATGCCTCCGGGAAGTACTTGGTCGGACAACTGACCTCGGCAATGGTGTACCCGAACCACAGAATCTGCGCCAGCATCTCATTATCGAAAACAAAATCGTCCGAGTTCGCCTCCAACGGCAGTTTTTCGAGAACAGCGCGGGAAAATGCGCGATAGCCGGTGTGATATTCCGATAGTTTTGCTCCTGTCAGTATATTTTCAGCCAGCGTCAGGAATCGGTTGGAAATGTACTTGTACAGGGGCATATTGCCTTTGAGCGCACAGCCGCCGAGGATGCGCGAGGCGAGCACACAGTGATACAGGTCGTTGCCAATCAGACACGCCATAGCGGGTATGAGTTTGGGGGTGTACTGATAATCGGGATGG
>CAYGVZ010000206.1:0-5515 GCA_964353475.1 uncultured Pirellulales bacterium
GATCTTGTAGCGTTGCATATATGCTCGCATCTGCAAGGCTGCGGCAGTTGTTTCATTCATACCGAGGGGCCGCAAATAAAATGGATCGGCAAAAAAACTTGTCAAAGCATCATTTTCAGCATTTTCAGAACCTTTTATAATTGAAGTAACCAGAACGGTATCGAAATGGCCTGACATGATGCGCATGCAACCGTATATGAATGAAAACATAGAATCCTCTGCTCTCGTTGCCTCAAGCATGAAAGCACCGGCACCATCCCAATCAAAGGCGTTTGCACATGAAAGACCACTGTGGAAGATATCCGATGATGCAATAATGATACAATCCACTTCATTTCTTTGCAGACCGACCTTGTCAAGCACCTCCTTATTCACCCAGTAAGTCAAGTCCATTAAATTTTCCTTAGATTCAACACCGGAACTTTGTGCTAGCTGCGTAATTCCAACTCTCCGCATAATACTGCCTCCTTAAAGTTTGAATGTTTTGATGAGGAATTAGCCTTTGTCGTCAAGACCGTCCAAGATAAAGTAAGAGTAGCCGTCACCGAGAGACATCTGACGGAAACTTGCTTGCATGCTTCCAGGATAGTCTCTATTCTGCCTGTTTTCTGCCCGGGCTACTCTAGTTTGAGCTCGATCCCGCGGTTTGCGGCACGTTTAAGACAAAAGTCAAGGTACTCTGTCGGCGGTGTATCCTGCTCCGATTCAGGCTTCCGCAACAGCTTGATCGCCTCCGTGGGACAGATCGACGTACATACCCCACACCCGATGCAACGTTCGGCCAGAACCTTGTAAGTGTCATCCTCTTTAACAATGGCATCCATCATGCACCGTTCATCATCAACACAGACGCCGCACGCAGTACAGCGCTCCTGGTCTATGGAACTCACAAAATTACTCTTCGCTACCAAGCAGTGCTGATTGAATTCTTTCAAACCGCGCAGAAGCCCGCATGAGCAGGTACAGCAGTTGCAGATGAAGGCCTGTCCCAGCTGCACGTTCCACGTCATGTGAATCAGGCCCTCTTTCTCCGCATCGTCCAAGATTTTGAAGGCCTCCTCCTTGGAGATGATCCTTCCAAAAAATGGATACTTCTCAAATTCCCCTTCCTCATCGGAGAAGGTGAGGCATACCTCCAACCTCGAATGTTTGCACGGATGACCTGCCGCCGCCTTTTCCGTTCGGCACCAGCACTTGCGTACACAGAACGACTTGGCCTCCTCAATCATTCGATGCACGTCTTCGTAGCGGAGCACCTGGTGCTCTGCATTGATCGCTGTGTTCACGGGCACCACACGGGCCTCACACGGTTGAAAACCTCCCCAGACCGGCATAATGTCGGGCATGTACTCCTCGATGAGTTGCGCGATTTCTGGGGTCATTGTCTTTAAGGTAGCGTCTTCCAAAAAGCCCATAACGAACTGAACCAGCAAGTACACCTGTTGTCCACCCAAAAGGCCAGCCCCGATTAGCCCCTTCTTGGCCAAGTTGTCCAGAATCGCTTGCATCTCGGATACAGGTTTTCCGAGGCGTTCGGCCAATGTCTCGACCGTCTCCGGTATGTTTTTTAGCTTCAGGGCCCACTCGGCCTCTACGGGCGTGAAAAGTTTCTCGAGAATTTTCAGCTCGGTGCCTTTTTGGGTGGCAGGATAACCTTGGGGAAACTCGTCCAACCTTTTTGCCAAACGCTTGTAAACACTTTCTGTCATGACTACCCCCCCCTTTTTTTGTATAGGGGCTTACGCTGAATGCAAGAGAATACTCCATAATCCATAAAAAATAAAAGGGAATATGGGATTGACCCATAGTGCCAGAATATGGATTAAGTTATTAGTATTTCGAAGGTGTCTGCGAAAGTCCCAGCATATCTCTGGCTTGCTGAGGTGTAGCGATCTGCCTGTTCAACTCTTTTGCTATTCTTACAATTCTGGCAACCGTTTCGGCATTATTTTTTAATTTGCGCCCACGTGAATAATAGACATTGTCCTCCATACCGACCCGCACATGACCGCCCAAGAGGATCGACATTACATTCAGAGGCACTTGGAAATGTCCGACACCAATAACAAAGAAAATTGACTGTTCCGGCAGCTCATTTATCAGGCAAAGCAGGTTTGCAGGGGTCGGGAAAGAGCCCGTCTGGAATCCCATAACGAACTGGATATCGTACGGTGGTTCAATGAGCCCCTGCATAATAAGGTCTTGTAAGACCCAGTACATGCCCGGATGATACAGTTCCATTTCAGGTCTGATGCCCTTTTCTTTCATTGTTTTAGCATACAAGGATATGTCCGCATAACTGGCGGGGATACAACGGTCAAAGAGAAGTTCCGGTCTGGGGTGGGGTAGAGGCTCTTTTCTCTCCCGCATAGGCATTTTCAACACAAAAGGGCCGAGGTTAAGTGAACACATTTCAGGGTTGGCATATATACTAGCCATTCTCTGCTCTATACTTAGCTCAGGACCACCGCCGGTGGTGTTATTGATGATGATGTCGGGACACTTTTCACGAATAAGCCGATTGATCTTCAGATAGTCTTCGTGATTGCTCGAGGTTAACCACCATGTTTGTGGATTTCTTGCATGGACATGAACAATACTGGCCCCTGCCTTATATGCCACATACGTTTGTTCTGCTTGTTCTTCCGGTGTCTCCGGGAGATTCTCGTTGAACTCTTTACCATGTACACCACCGGTTATCGCGCAGGAAATGATAAGGGGTGGCAAACCTTTTCTTGTTTTTTCCATCCACTTGTATGGATTACGATAATCCCAAATGTAATCTGCTGATAGCTCCATAGAATCTCCTCCTTCTAATTTTTTTTATCTAGAAGCTTTTATGCGCTTCTTCTGCTTGTATTTGTAATGGTTGAGCTGCTTTGGGATGGTGAGATATAAATTTTTTAGTTGCGCAAGCATATTTCTGTTCTTCTTGATTACCAGGGACTCCGTCCGTCAAAGGTGAATATCACCGCAATGAATAATTTTGGTTCTTTCGTATTTTAGTTGAAGAGATCATATCATAGTTTCTGGTGCAGGTATAGTGACTGAAGGGGGGAGAAAGTAAGAAGCATCGGATATAAGCCGAATCTGATAGAGGTATATCAGCCCAATAAACATCTGCCAGGAGGATATATCCGATGCATGTTGATACTATCACGGAACTGTTGGCCTTGCCAAACTACAAGGTGATCTGTGTGATTGAGGTTACTCCCGAAAGTCTGCATCTCGAAGTCGTGCCGAAAGAATACCATCCCCCGGTATGTTCTGGTTGTTTGAGAATACATAATACGTCCGTTCACAGTAGGCAGGAAGTGGTTGTAGAAGACCTGAGGATGGGTAAGCGGCGGGTGTTTCTGCATGTGCTGAAGAGGAAATCTGAATGTCTTGAGGACAATACCATCCGGACCGGATATTTCCCCGAGCTCCTTGGCCGCAATACAAGGAGATTCGCTGAATATGTATACCGGCTGACATCCATCACGACCAATCCGGAGGCCGGTTGGTTCCTCGACATGGATGACGAGCGGGTCTATCGTATTGACAGGGCAATTCCGGAAGCGCTTTCGAGGGAACGGCTTCAGCCCGTTTCTCCGCCAAGCTATATGAGCGTTGATGAGGTTGCATGGCAGAAGTGGCATAAATACGTTACCAATGTGGTGGATATAGCCCAGCGTCTGGTCATCTGGAATCATCCTGGGAGAGGCAAGGCAACGCTCGACAAGTTCTACCACGATGTCGGACCTGAAGCGTGCACCCAGATACGCGCTGTTGCCAGTGACGGGGCGCGGGGTTACCTTCAATCGACCAGGGAGCATACCGAAGCGTTTATCGTGCTCGAGAACTTTCAGGTGAAGATGTCCCTGAACGATGCGCTCGAAACCATCCGGAAAGAGGAATTGAAGAAGGCCAGGAAGGAAGAGGATGGAGAGTTGGCCGATATCCTCCACTGCAACAAACGTTTTATCCTGATGCAAAACAAGGTATCCTCCAAGAAGGTAAACCTGCTGGAAACGCTCTCTCGTATTAATCAGCGGGTGTTCGGGGCTCTTCTCCTGAAGGATCAGTTCCTCTCTGTCTATACTGCACCGGACAGGTTGGCAGCCGGCAGGATTCTCAAAGAATGGATAGTATCGGCGTTGAGATCATCGCTGCCTCCCTTCAACGAGCTTGCCCTCAAGTTCTTCCGCAAAAGGCACTATATCCTCAACTACTACACATACCGTATTTCCACTGCCATATCAGAGGGCATAAACAACAAGATCAAACGCCGAGAGCGCATGGCCTACGGTTACAAGGACGTCACTTATTTCCTGCTTAAAATCCACCAACACTGCGGCCTGCTAAATCCAAGACTTTCAACTTAAACACGAAAGAGGGAAAAATAATATGGCATCAATAATGGAAATTTATCCCATATTGCCGGTGTGAAAAGCCGGGAAGGAATATCAATTATTCATACAGTGCAGCCGCCAGAGCGGCATAATACCCTAAGTCTTCCCCGAGACCGGCAGGCACAATCCGGCACACCTTGCAGGAATGGATAAGGCTTTCTGTGTGTATCACCTTCTCCGCCGATGGCCATAACAAGTCATAACTCCTGGCAAAAATGCTGCCGATAACAATCATCTGCGGATTCAACATATCAATGAGGAATGCAAGCGCTTTCCCGAGGTAAAGCCCACTGATCATGTAAATCTCCCTGGCCGTTGCATCACCCGCTTGGGCGGCCTCAGCCACTGTTATTGCATCCAGTTCATGGAGCTTGTCCATACCGGGACAAAATGATACCCGTTCGCCCCTCTGCAGCTTCTCCAGCACCTTCATCCTGGCAAGCTGGGCAATACCGCCCCCGCTGCAGAAACCCTCGAGCGCCCCGGCCTTTCCATAACCAACTGGGCCGAAAGCTTCCATGCGTATATGTCCCACTTCTCCGGCCATACCGCTTGTACCCGCATACAACCTGCCGTTTAGAATAAGCCCTGCCCCAAATCCTGTCCCGAACGTGAGGAATATCACGTTGCTGCAGCCTTTGGCGGCGCCAAACCACCATTCGGCCAGCGCGCTGGCATTGGCATCGTTTTGCAGCCGTGTTTTTAAACCCAACCGCTCTTCAAAGTATTGTACCACCGGCACATTGTCCCAGCCGGGCAAATTGGGAGGGGACATGATCACTCCTCGTTCAAGGTCCAGCGGTCCGCCGCAACTGATGCCGACGGCTTGGAGTTTACCGACGCTCAAGTTGTTTTTATCCAGCAAAACATCTATGTGTTCGGCTATCTTGCCTAACGTATAATCCGGATCCCTGTTTGTGTCGGTCGGAAACACGGTTTTATCGACAATAACCATCTCTCCGCCAGGCGTATCCTCTTCTTTCACATAAGACCGAACGCCTTCCCCCAGTACCACGGAACATTTTGTACCGCCAATATCAATACCTACTAATGTATACAAGCGATCACCCCCGATAGCATCGATAAGTTCATTTTGGATCTGCCGGCAATTCCAAAAGGTT
>CAYGVZ010000207.1:0-5496 GCA_964353475.1 uncultured Pirellulales bacterium
CAATAGGCAAATGTTCAGGGTATTTTAAAGAAAGTGCCGTACTGGAGGTAGCACTTGTACGCGACCAGTGCCGCGGTTGCAAGCACCACGCCCAGAGCTATCGCAAGGACCACGGTGTAAATGTTGCTTGAGGCAACAGGTTTAACACTCGGCGCCTGCCCGTTAGGACTCATATTTCAACCTCGGATACAAAAGGCCGTTGTTAGGCGGCTGTGAATAACTGTATCGTAAGCGCCTTACCGGCGTCAAATCCCCGTTACAGGTTGGTGGACGCGCTATCCCCGGCTTTGGGCTGCTGCTGAACCAGCTCGAGCGTACCGACCGCCTTATCGGTGTCCACATCAATGATAAGAATGTCGCAAATGAACTGGTCGCCGCGGGTAACATGGAATTTCATTCCTTCCTTAACGCCGTCGGCTGCGCCCATGGAAATGCTCGCCCAGGAGTTTTTCATGTCCACGCCGGACACCTGACCCTTCAGGCCGATATCGGCAGCGACCGGCTGGGACTGACGCACCGTGGTTCTTTCCGGCGTAACCGGGACGGCAGCAACTGTCTTACCACTCGTGCGCAGGATTTCATCCAGTTTGTTTTGCAGCGTCGCCTTTTCCTCAACTAAGCGGCGTTTTTCCGTCTCCAGCGTATCAACGATAGCGTTCCTTTCGACCAGAGCAGCGGTGATTTCATCAAGCTTCTTGTTCAATACAATCTGCTCGCCCTGTACCTTCGTAAGCTGCTGCTGAGCGTCCTGGAGCATCTGCAACTGCTTGGCGTTGGTTTCCTTGAAGTCCTTCGTCACGGCTGCGAACTCATCGACCTTTGTAAGCAACTGGGCCTTTTGTCTCTCCGCATCGTCAAGCTTTGCCTGTACTGCGCTGACGTTTGCCTTTTGATCGCTGATTTCCGCCGTCAGCCGTTTTTCAAGCTCGTCCTTCTCGCTGATCTTGTCCGCCAACTCCTTGGTCAGGCCTTCCGCTTTCTTGTTAAGACCATCATAGTCCCTCTTGAGGTTTGCGTGCTTTTGTCTGAAGTTGTCGGCGTTGGCGACGTAGGTCACGACAATACCGCACAGGAAAATTGACGCCAGAGTAAGCAAGACGACCAAAATCTTCGTAAGCGTACTCAAGATTCGCTCCTTTCACTAAACTGCCACATTCTGCTGGAAATGGAGGACTATACCACCACCTCACGCTCTGTAAACACCTTGATTGTACCGTTTTTAGGCCGTCAGGTCAAGTTAATTTTGGCAAATTTGGCCGCTTACGGCCATTCTATCCATTCTCACAGTCCTATATTATCGCCCCTGCCAGATTCAAGCACTGCCTTGGCGGCGGCAATACGGATGCCTCTGGATTGACTGTCAAGAAGTCGTGGGAGGTACCTGGCTAATGGCTCGGTTCTGATTTTGCCGGCGGCTAAGGCGGCCAGCACCTCAAGCCGGTCGCGGCTTTCGGCATCGGCGGCGATTCGCTTTGACAATACGTCTATTACCACCGCCTCGCCGCTCGTATCGCCCAGCGCGCCAAGCTGCTCTGCGGCCACCAGACGCACCTCCGGCAAATCGTCATCGAGCATCGTGAGCAGCGCATCTTTGGCGCGGGCCGTACCCAGCGCCCCCATTGCCCGCACACCAGATACCCGCACGTCTGCATACGCGCTAATCAACATTGTCCAAAGCTTATTATAGATGCGCTCGTCGCCCAGCCGTGCGATGGCTTCAACGGCATTAAGGCGCACCATATCATCGGAGTTGTCGTCGTTCATCGCCTTGTAGAGCAGGTCCAGTGCGGCCGCATCACCGCTCTTGCCCAGCAGGAACGCGGCGTTGGCTCTGACTCGCAGATTCTTGCTCCCGGCGGCCTTGCGCAGCACCTCAAGACCGGCCCTTGAGCCGAGCTTATACATCGCGTAAGCGGCGGCGATTCTGACGTTTTCATCCGGGTCATTCAGCAGCTTGGCAACGTCATTCCTTGCACCGCTGAATCCCGTGCTGCCTATCGTAACCGCCGCGGTGAATCTGACCGGCACAAAATCATCTCGCAGCAGCAGCCGTACTCTGGGCATCAGCGTCGTTTGTCTTGTATCGGCTACAACCTCCGCGGCATTGGCCCTGATTTGAGGGTCCTCGTCGGATAATGCCTGCTCAATAATCTGGATGCCTTTGGATTTCAGGTCGGCTGTACCTCCCGCTGCGGGAACAGCCCTCGGCTGGCCGGCGCAACCACACCAGAACAGTGTCGTCAGACCCACGACTACACACGCAGTCGGCTGACCCCATCGTAACAATTCCTTCACCATTATCTGCTCCCCGTTTTGCTACGAGTTTTGGCGACAGGCGGTGCAACACACTGGACAAACTGCACAATTATCACAAAGATAAAGGCGGCTTCACAGCAAAAATCGAGCCACTGACCATAGCGGCTGAAAAAAGTCGTCCTGTTGTCGATAGGGACTTTATCGGCGAACCAGCCAGCCATACCTTGGCGCAACATCGCTTTGGGCGGCAGATTGCCGCCGGCGAAACCGTCTCTTATTCGGCCTAATGAGTCAATAAGGCAACTGACGCCGGTATTGACGCTTCGCAGGATTGCAAGCCGATTTTCAATCGCCCTGAATGTACATACGGCCGTGTGTTGTGCCAGTTCGGTGCCGGGGCGCACTTTGCCCTCTTCGAACCGCACAAACCAGCCGTCGTTGCTGATATTCACCAGCCAGTCCAGCCGTTTTCGACCGGCCTGGTCGAGTGCGAACCGCCTTGCCATCGCAGGCACCACGTCCTCATAGCAAATCATCACGCTGAATCTGTATGTCTTTTGCCCCCCCGGCTGCATCTCGAAGACGGTATATTCGCTGCCGGCGTCTAACGTGTAGTCGTAGTCATAAGGAGACATTTTAACAAAGAGATTATGAACCAGCGGGACCTTCTCGAAGGGCAGGTATTCACCGAAGGGCACAAGGTGAATCTTGTTGTACTGCAGACCCGATTGCCTCCCATCGGGTTTGTAAAGGACGGCGGAATTAAACTTCTCGGCCAGGCGGATGTCGAAGTCATCCCCTATTTTGGGCGTGCCGCCGTAACAGCCTGCAAGGATATACGCCGAGTCCTTCGCGTGGCTGCTTATCCGCTTGTCGAAATCCAGATAGGAGTGCGGTTCCTCTAACAGCCGAAGCACGCCGGAGTCAAGGATTGCCTGTACCATTGTCTCAGGCCAGGCGACAAATTCGGCGCCGGCCTTGACGCATTCCTGGCTCTCGTTGAGCAGGACCTCAAAAATTTCTTCATCCGCCGCGAATGACTGCTTGACCGATTGAGGGACATTAGTCTGAACCGCGCCGACAAGCGGTCCCTGTGTAACGCATTGCGCCGACTGATTTATACGAAACCTGCCGTAAATAATCGCTCCAGCAATTACGGCGACGACCGCAACAAGCTGCAATGCAATGCGGCGCTTGGAACTGAGAATTGAGAATTCTGAATTCTGAATTCTAAATTCTAAATTATAAATTATAAATTCCGCAAAGAGGCCATTTACCATAGCTATCAGGAACGATACGCCCGCGGTGCCGAAAATATCGGCGATTTGAACGATTGTTGTGTTGGCATACTGGCTGTGCGCAAGATAATGCCAGTAGAATCCCCCCAAGAAAAGTCCCTGCATTTGCTCAGCGCCGACAAACAAAACAGGGACAGCAAGGGTAAGCGGTATTCGTCTTGCCCTGCACCATCGCAGCGACAAAACCAGCAAAGGCCACAGCAAAGCCGTATATGCGCAAAAAGCAATCCAGCCGATGACCGTCACATATCCCATCCAGTAGATGTTGATAAGCCAGTAAACAAACCCGACGAGATACGCAGAAACAGCCAGCGGTAATGGTTTTGCCTGCGGCTGACAGACAAGAATAAATGGAACCAGGGCGACCCACGCCAACAGCCAGATACCAATCGGCGGCTGCGATAAACTCAGCATCAGCGCGCCGGCAGCAAAGGCCAACGGTGTAAAACACCGACCGATAAATGATAACCGATGCCCGCTCATCGTTAATCCCTGCCGGCAGCCCCGACGGCATTGTGTCTTGCATTCAACGTTTCGATATTGGCACGTAACGGCCCGAGCTTAGCGCTCTTGCTTAACCGGACAAGGTGCTTTTGTACCTCCATCGGCTGAAACGGATTTCGATGCTCGCCGACCCGTTTGTTGAACTTGTCGGTGAATAAACTCATAAGATATGCATCCGCCGTAAGGCGGTCGGCGGGGACTTTGTTCTCGTGATACAACCATTTCAGCTCGGCGTCCAAGCGTTCATGCCACTTTCGTTTTCCCTCTCTTTCGACTGGTGCACCTCCCGATTCTCTGAGGCGCTCGCGGGACTCCTTTACATACTCAGGGGATAGCTCGATGCCCGTGTATTTGCGTTTCAGCTTATGCGCGACTGCCACAGTAGTACCCGAACCGCTGAATGGGTCCAGTACCCAGCTGCCTTCTTTGCTGCTTACCCTGATTATGCGGGCTAATAAACTTTCCGGCATCTGGCAGGGGAAGTTGATTCGCTCATCGAACGTGCCGCAGATGCGGGGGTATTCATCCCAGACGTCATCGGGCATCTTGCCCGCAGGGTTGGCACGCTTGTCCGCGTAAATCTTTTGTCTGTCTGAGATGATTCGCACCATATCATCGTTGAAGGTGAAATCCTTAGGGTTGTTGACGAAGTAGAATATGTGGGTATGGGCGCGGGCGAATTTAGTTTTTGTCTGCTGGCCGAAGGTGTAATGCCAGATTATCCAGTTGCGTAACGTCAGGCCAAGCTCCTCGCCAATCAGCCGAACATTTGCAGCGTAATCGTCGCCTATGGCGATATAGAACGAGCCGTGGGGCTTTAGGATTTTTTTGCAGGCGGTCATCCACTCTTTGGTCCACGCGACGTACTTGTCGCCGGCAACATCGTCGTGGTACTTGTCGTATTTGTAGCCGATGTTGAAAGGCGGGTCGGCAAAAATCAAATCCGCGAAGGGCTCACGGATTTTGCCAAGCGTCTCTATACAATCCCCGCAGACGATTTTGTTCAGAAATTCCTGCATACGGGCATTGTATAAATCGCTGGATGCTTTGCAAGCACATCCGGCGCCGGACGGCACGGAATACAAGCATTATGCGTGAACAGCTATCCGTCGTATCCGGAAAGGATTTGTTTTAACTGCTCAACCAGCCGCGGAAGGTCCTGAGATATGATTCCCCACACCACATCAAAATCCACATCG
This sequence comes from uncultured Pirellulales bacterium, assembly GCA_964353475.1. Lineage (GTDB taxonomy): Bacteria > Planctomycetota > Phycisphaerae > Sedimentisphaerales > Anaerobacaceae > CAYGVZ01. The sequence goes on from CAYGVZ010000207.1 coordinate 5,258, forward strand.
AAGTAACCGTGTATAAGGCGGTTTCGCGCGGCGGCAATCTGGTTCCAGGGAATCGACTCATATCTGTTCCTGGTTTCCTCGGAGACGCTTCTTGCGGCCTCACCGATTATCTCGAGAAGCCGAACAATCGCCAATGCGAACTGGTCGTCCCTGTCGAGGTCGCCGCGTCGTCGCCCCTGCGAGAACTTATACGCATTCTGATTATTTCTCGTGCAGTAACCATTCGGTTCGGCATATCG
>CAYGVZ010000208.1:0-5483 GCA_964353475.1 uncultured Pirellulales bacterium
AAATGAGGGCTGCCGGATTCACCTGGGTCGGATTTGGGGTCGAAAGTGGAGACGACAACATACTCAGGAACATAGGCAAGTCAATCACAAGAGATAAAGTCATCAATGCTGCAAGGATGGCAAAACAAGCCGGATTGAAGACGTCTGCATTCTTTATTCTTGGGATGCCGAATGAGACATACAGGACTGCCTTCAGAACGCTCAGGTTTGCCAAGGAGCTTAACACGGATATGGTTGCCATCGGGATGATGATTCCTTTTCCAAAAACAAGAGTATCTGAAATGGTATATGCCGGTGAGAATGGATATGTGAAGCCCACTCGCAAGTTCAGATGGGATGAATTCAACAAGCAAAATCGCAGTCCCCTCAGATACGCACACGTAAATCACAAAATTCTGCACGCGATGCAGATTCTCGGTTATCTTTACCACGCGGTCGGTAATTTAAGAATAAAATCCTTGATACGCAGAATTCTTCAACATCCCCGTCAGATACTGGAGATGTTTAAAGATTTAGTCAGTATCAAAGGATGAACGAAGAAATCTATGGCGGAATTGCCCAGAGATGCTTCACTTAATCCCTCGTTCGGCTGACAAAATGAACATCGTTTTACTGCTATTCAATTACAAGCTCTCAGGCGGTATGAGGGTAATCAATGAGCTGAGCAACGGCCTTGTTGACCGGGGTCATAACGTTTTTATTGTTGTCCCTAAGGGGTCGGTTGAACTGAAATTCCCCATCAGGGCGAAGGTAATAGAAGAGGGATTTCACATTAAGAATCATTATTTCTCCTCTTTGCTTAACCTTCCGTTACTTGCCTTCGCCACGCCGAAATGCGACGTAATCATCAGTACATTCTCTATTATGGCGTACTCCACCTGGCTTGCCGCGAAGCTCAGAGGCGCTGACGCCTATAACTTTGTCCAGGGCTATGAAACGAGTTACTTTTCGGGGTTGATTCGTTCTCGGATGCTCTTGTGGCTGTACGAAAAACTCATTAAGTTGAGCTATCATCTGCCGCTTCAGTTTCTGGTAAATTCGCAGTGGACTGCGCAGATGTCCGCGCTGAAGAACTTTGCTGTGATACATCCATGTGTTGACCAGAGCGTTTTTAATACTCGCGGTAACGCAGAAAAGACCAGCCGCGGGCAAAAACAAATCCTGACGATTGGGAAAAAGCAGCCATCCAAAGGATTAGATGACCTCCTCGCGGCGCTGGATATTGTGCATAAACAGGTCGATTTCAAACTTACCCTGCTTGCCCCGGATAAACTGAATTGTGACCGTCCATATATCGAAGATGTAAAGAAGGTTGAAGATGACGAGCAGATGGCCGAGCAGTATCGGTGGGCGGACCTGTTTGTCAGCAGTTCCTGGTTCGAGGGTTTTGCATTGCCGCCGCTTGAGGCGATGGCCTGCGGGACGCCCGTTGTCCTTACTGATTCCGGCGGCGTCAGGGAGTATGCCGTTGATGGATTCAATTGTCTGATGGTCCCTCCTCGTCAACCCGGCCGGCTTGCACAGGCCATACTCTCCGTTCTGAACGATGATGCCCTCGCGCAAAAACTGGCAGCCAATGGTATCCGTACTGCACAGGAATTTCGCTGGGAAGATTCTGTCGCCAAACTCGAACAAATTCTTCTGAGTAACATTAGACAAGGAACTGAAGCCGCTAATGAGAATCCTGCTTATTGACCCGCCTTTCTACCGCACCATCGGGTATTACAATCGGTACTTCCCGCTGGGAATAACATATCTGGCTGCGGCCCTGAGACGGCACGGCTGTCAGGTTGCCGTTTATGATGCTGACTGCAATCGCGGCAGCGCAACCGATATTGACTATTCTCGCCTTCCCGAAAAGTATCCCCGGTACATAGAGGCATTAAATGACTCCGCCCACCCTGTGTGGGCGGAAATCCGCGCCACCCTGCGACAGTATCAGCCGCAACTCGTAGGCATTACCGTAGTGACGCCAAAGGTCGGCGCTGCACTCAAAGTCGCCTCCCTGTGCAAGGAGTATGACTCGGCCTGCATTGTGGTTATGGGCGGCCCCCACGCCACCCTCAAACCCGATGAGATGCTGCAAAACTGCCCGGACGCCGATTTTATTGTTCGCGGCGAAGGTGAAACAACCCTGGTCGCTGTGGTTCAAAGAATCAATGGCTCTGCGGCCGGTGCCCTGGATGGATTGCTTGCAGATGTCAAAGGCGTTTCATACAGGCGCAACGACGACATCGTTCATAACCCGGCGCAGGAACTTATTGACGACCTTGATACTGTGCCGCATCCGGCAAGAGACCTTCTTATGGGCCGCGACAGTTGCACCTCCGAAGATATGGGTCTGATTATGAGCAGCCGCGGCTGTCCATACGAGTGTTCTTATTGTGCCACCAGTATATGGCGAAGAAAGACCCGTTTTCGCTCCATCCCGAACGTCATCGATGAAATTAGAAGTGTAATAGATGCTTATGGCGCCCGCCAGTTCACGTTCAAAGACGATTCCTTCACCGTCAACAGGAACAGGGTGCTGGAACTCTGCGATGCACTTGGGCGGGAGAATATCAAAATCAACTGGGACTGTAATACGCGGGTAAATCTCATTGACGAAGAACTCCTGCGAGCAATGAAGAAGGCCGGCTGCAACAGCGTCAAGGTCGGCATTGAAACAGGCAGCGAAAGAATCCTCGACCTCATAAGCAAAAAGACGACCTTCGAGCAGTGCAGGCGGGCCGCCCGGCTGTTTAGAAAGGTCGGCATATTCTGGACCGGCTATTTTATGATGGGCCTGCCGACCGAAACCGAGCGGGATATTCGTCAAACGCTCGGTTTTATGAAAGAACTCAAACCTGACTTTGCCTCCATCAGCGTTTATGAACCCTTTCCCGGCACACGCCTCTTTGATATCGGCGTTGAAAAAGGAGTAGTCAAGCCCGCAATGACCCGGCGTGACTTCTTTTCAACCCCGCCTAATCATTACTACAAGGCCGACCCCAACCGGCAAGTTGACATCATTGAAGAGGATGTTTTCGGGGTTCTGGCTGAGACAGCCAAGCAGGAGTTTCACATACACAACAAAAGTTTCGGCCGGCTATTGAACAGAGGTAAAGCCAGAATTGATGTCTATGTCCGACAACCGCAGCTCTTGTGGAATGACTTCAACAAATATCTAAGCTGGCGGTAGTAGCGTGAACCCCAAACTGTCAATCATTATTGTGAACTTTAACGCAGGTGCCTTTTTGCGAAAGTGCATAGCTTCGATCTATGCGGAAACAACGGAGACATCGTTCGAAATATGGGTCGTGGACAACAATTCGCGCGACGACAGTGTTGCCATGGTAAAACGCGACTTTCCGGCGGTTCATCTGATTGAAAATGCGCAGAACGTCGGCTTCGCAAGAGCAAATAATCAGGCCATCGCCCAGTGTGCCGGCGACTATATCCTTTTGCTTAATCCTGACACCGTATTGCTTTCGGCAGCGCTGGATAAAATGGTTCGGTTTATGGATGAGAATCCCCGTGTTGGCGTGGCTGGCTGCAAGGTTCTCAATCCCGACGGCTCGCTCCAATTGGCCTGCAGGCGTATGATTCCCACTCCGTCCGTGGCCTTTTTCCGTATGACCGGCCTTAGCCGTTTGTTCCCCCGCAGCACTGTTATGGCCAGATACAACCTTACCTACCTGGATGAAAACGAAGTTAATGAGGTTGACGCTGTCTCCGGAGCTTTCCTGATGGTGCGGAGAGAAGTACTTGCTACAGTCGGAGGACTTGATGACAACTTCTTTCTTTACGGCGAGGAGCTGGATTTCTGCCTTAGGGTTAAAAGGGCCGGGCTGACTGTGATGTACTACCCCAATGCCCAGATTATCCATTACAAGGGTGAATGCAGTAAATCGAACGGCAGAAAGGCGGCATTCGAATTTCACCGCGCGATGTATCTCTTCCACAAGAAACATTACGCTCAAACCAGCCCCTGGTTTGTCAACTGCATCGTCTATCTGGGAATTATCTTTAAGGCGTGCTCTTCTTGGAAGAGCTTCCTGTTCCCAAGCAAGGTCGGCTCAAAGGGATAGCGATATCAATATGCGCGATGCGCGAGGTGGGTACAAACGGCCCGAATTCTGGTAATACTGCCTGTTTCAGGCAAAATGGCTTTAGTTTCTGCGAGTTGCTGACCGATAAGTATTAGTGCATCTTGACCAGACCTGACCGGGTGACAGACAGGAAATTCATTTTTGCTGTTATTGGGGGTGTAAGTGTTAGAGGGGGGGTGCTGGCGTCTGGACTAACGGCGTTCAAATAACAACGGGGGCTGCTTCTACAAGAGCGGAGTCATCTTGTTCCTTAATCGTTGAAAATGCCGTTATCGTTTTTTAGACAAGTTTTATAAACAAACTTGCCTGGTTTGGTCAGGGATGATTTGGGGGCTTCATTATGGAACAGGGGCTGTACCAGGAGGAGCAGGTCAACACGCAGACGACAACTCTCGACGGGCCCCCGGCAGAGGGTGTTCGATATCCTCGTGCGGTTGTCTATGACTCGCCTGCCCAGGCAGCTACAAACGGCAGCATAGCCCTCGAATATTCCCCGCCGTCGCTGCCTTTTGTGGCGCCTCGGGAGTTTCTGATAAGGGCTTTCGATGTAGTTGGCGCCGCCGCCATGCTGGTTGTCGCCTCGCCGGTTATGCTGGTGGTAGCCGCGATGATAAAGGTTTTTTCTCCCGGCAGGGTCTTTTACAGGCAGGACCGTGTTGGGCTGAACGGCACAATTTTCACCCTCTATAAATTCAGGACAATGATAAACAACGCCGAGCAGCATACCGGCCCGATTCTGGCCCTTCGAGATGATGCTCGCGTTACGCCCATCGGCAGGTTGCTCAGAACAACGCGCCTTGATGAGCTGCCACAGTTGTTCAACGTCATCCGCGGCGATATGAGTTTGGTCGGGCCGCGACCCGAACGCCCATTTTTTGTCGGACGCCACAAGGCACTTCAAGGCGTCCGGTTATCCGTCAAGCCCGGCTTGACCGGGCTGGCGCAAGTAAGAAGCTACTACGACCTCAAACCCGAGCACAAAATCAAGTACGACTTCCTCTACATTCGTCACCGCTCGGTCCTGCTGAACATCTATATTATTCTCAAGACCATCCCCGTTATGTTCCTCAAAAAGGGCTGGTAACACCTTTTGGTTTTCGTCTGCCTGCCCTTGCTTGCCCCTGCATTTGCCCTTATTATGTAACTCACGGTGGCCTTGGTACAGTTGCTCTGACAGAAACCTTGCTTGTGTGCGGAGGCCGGCATTGCTAATCCGGCTCCTGTGTTTTTGGGGACGATATCGAGATGAAAAAAGCGCTAATCACGGGCATCACCGGGCAGGACGGCTCATACCTGGTTGAACTGCTGTTGAAAAAGGATTATGAGGTCTGGGGTATTATCCGCAGGAGTTCATCCTTTCACACTGGACGGATTGACCACCTCTACAAGGAC
>CAYGVZ010000209.1:0-5483 GCA_964353475.1 uncultured Pirellulales bacterium
TTATGCTGTAATTGCCTTTTCTGCAAGCGTTTTATGCTCTTGTCACCGGCCGGCCACGCTGGTATCATTCCTGCTCGATAAGGCAATTGAGGAATACGCAAAATGAACCCAAAACTGATTGTCTGCGGTGCAGCCGGACGGATGGGCAGACGCATTATCGCCCTGGCCGTTGAAGAAGGCGGGTTTGACGTAGTCGGCGCAGTCGAAAAGCAGGGCCATCCCGACCTCGGCAAAGATGCGGGTCTTGTCGCCTCGGCAGCGCAGTTAAATGTCAGGTTGGCCGAGAAGCATCCCGCAGGGGCGGATGTTGTGATTGACTTTTCTCTGCCTGAAGCAGCCAGCTCCACAATCGACTACTGCATCGAGAACAAATCTGCCCTGGTGCTCGGCACAACGGGACTGTCGGAAGCTCATCGCGGCGCATTGAAAAAGGCCTCGGCCAAAATCCCGCTCATCTGCGCTACCAATATGAGCGTCGGTATGAATATCCTCTTTGCGCTCGCCGGCAAGGTCGCAGCGATGTTGGGCGATGACTACGATGTTGAAATCGTTGAGCAACATCACCGGTTTAAGAAAGATGCGCCGAGCGGCTCAGCCCTGACGCTGGCGGAGAATATTGCGCAGGCGACGGGCAGAAAATTCCCCGATTGTCTTGTCCATGGCAGGAGCGGGAAAGAGGCCCTGCGCCGGAAAGGCGAAATCGGCATCCACGCCGTCCGCGCCGGCGACATAACCGGTATCCACTCGATTATCTTCAGCACGGCGGGCGAGACGGTGACGCTCAACCACACCGCCCACAGCAGGGACACCTTCGCAAAAGGTGCGTTGCGGGCGGCAAAATGGCTTGTCGGGAAACCCTCGGGACAATATACTATGGCAGACGTCCTCGGACTTAAACAGGGACGACAGTGACTATATATGGTTTGTGATATGCCTGACACTTTTACGGGATTTGTGAAATGACGCTGATTGGGGAGGACATCTGGAATGTTTGAAAAAATTTGTGCGTTGATAGCGATAGTTGGCGGGGGGTTCGGCTCGCTCATTGCGTGGAACTATTTTTCTTTGGAAAAGTGGGTCAGCCCGGACGAGATGCAGCAGTGGCACGACAAGTACGGCAAAATCGTGAAAATCCTGGGGCCTGTGGCGGTCGTCGTGGGCCTGATTCTGCTGATTATCAGCTTCAGATAATATCGCCTGGGGCGCATTTCTCGTCCTGCCGGGGCCTGCCGGTGAGTATTCCTGCGCCCTGAGTTTGTGTTATTCCACAGATGAAAGCCATCATCGTCAAAAATATCAGCAAGAGTTTCGGTCCCGTGCAGGCCGTCATCGACCTTTCATTTGAGGTCGAGGCCAATACCTGCTTCGGGCTTCTGGGGCCAAACGGCGCGGGCAAGACAACGATGATGAAGATGCTCTATGCCAGGTGTATCCGCGACAAAGACCATAACGGCTCGATAAGCATCTTCGGATATGACCCCGCTGATGATGAGCTTGCGATAAAACATCTTTCGGGAGTCGTTGGGCAGGAGAACAATCTTGATGACGAACTCAACGTGCTTCAGAACCTGTGGATTTACTCGAAGTTCTACGGCCTGACGCCGAATACCGCAACCGCACGTATAAATGACCTGCTTGGCTTTCTTGAACTGTCTGAGAAAAAGAACGCCCGAATCAAAGAATTGTCGGGCGGTATGCAGCGGCGACTGGTCGTTGCCCGCGCCCTGATGAATAATCCCAAACTGCTCATCCTCGATGAGCCGACGACAGGCCTTGACCCGCAGATGCGGCACCTGATTTGGGATAAATTGCGGCAGCTCAAACGCCGCGGCACGACTGTCCTGTTGACGACGCACTATATGGAGGAGGCGTTTGCGATTTGCGACAAGGTCCTGATTATGCACAAAGGCCGTAAGGTTATGCAGGATAGCCCCCAGGCGCTTATTGAAGAAAACGTCGAGAGATTCGTCCTCGAGGCAGCCGGCGTGGCCTCGCCGCACGAGCAGCCCGATAACGACTTACTACAACAAGTCCGAGTTGATCATTCCCGGGAGACAACACGCTTTTATTGTAATGACATCGAACGGCTCAAACGGCTGGCGGTTGGGCTGGAGGGCGCGCATTATCTGCGACAAACAAATCTCGAAGATGTGTTCCTCAAGGCCACGGGCAGGGGACTTAATGAATAGCGCCGATGCACAATCCGCTTATCCGCCGCTCTGGCATCGCCTGTACAGCGTCTGGTACCGCCACATGCGCGTCTATACGAAGAACCTGTTCAGCAACGGGCTGCCGCCGTTTCTTGAGCCGCTGCTGTTTCTGGGCGGCGTTGGCCTGGGCTTAGGCAAATATGTTACCGAGTCAATGGAAGGGCTTAGATATATCGAATTTTTAGGTACGGGGCTTCTGGTTACTACCGCGATGTTCACTTCCGCCTTTGAGTGCAGCTACGGGACATTCATTCGCATGGAATTTGAAAAGGTCTATGACGGGATGTTAGCCGCACCTATCACCGCCAACAACCTCATCGTAGGCGAAATCCTCTGGGCCGGCACAAAAGGGTTCTTTTTTTCCTTCGCCGTCCTCTGCATCCTCACTGGCTTTCGGATAATCACACTGCCATACGGCCTGCTTGCGCCCTTTGTCGGCTTTATCACGGGCGTGATGTTTGGGTGTCTGTCTCTGTATATCACCTCCTTCGTCAAGACCATCAACCATTTCAACTTCTACTTCACCGGTTTTATCTCGCCGATGTTCTTTTTTTCCGGCGTCGTCTTCCCGGTCAGCAATCTGCCCTCTTACGTCCGTCCCTTCGCCGAACTGCTGCCGCTTACTCACTCCGTGCGTCTGGCCCGCGCCGTCTGCACGAACAACTACCACCCTGCCCTGCTGCTCGATCTGTTCTACGCCGTTATTTTTGTCGCCATATTCGGCTTTCTCGCCGTCAGACGTCTCAGGAAACGCCTCATTTATTAGCAGGGAGCTGCTATAATGTGGCGCAAAATTTATCTTTGGAAAAGGAGCAGAAAAAATGAGAACACTGAAAATCCCGCGTATGTCGCTGTATCTGACGCTGCTGGCAATCGGCCTGCAAGTTCTATCCTCAACTGCCACAGCCGATGTTCGCCTGCCGCATATCTTTGGTGACCACATGGTCCTCCAGCAGGGCCGTCCCATTCCTGTATGGGGCTGGGCTGAAGCGGGTGAGAAGGTTACCGTCACAATTGAAGGCAACACTGCATCCGTCGCCGCCGACGCCGAAGGCAGGTGGATGGTCAAGCTCCCCGCACTAAAGGCAGGCGGCCCGTGCGAATTGACCGTCAAAGGCAATAATACCATTACCTGCACCGACGTTCTCATCGGCGAAGTGTGGATATGTTCGGGACAATCGAATATGGAATGGCCGGTCAGCCAGACCAACAATGCTGAACAGGAAATCGCAAATGCTGATTTGCCGCAGATTCGACACTTTGATGTGGCCAACACAACCGCTTTTACTCGGCAGCGGGACTGCAACGGCGCATGGAGCGTATGCTCGCCGCAGACCGTGCCGGGTTATACAGCCGTTGGTTTCTATTTCGGACGCTACCTCCACAAGCAGCTTAATGTCCCCATCGGCCTTGTTAATACCAGCTGGGGCGGTACCGTTGCCGAGGCCTGGACGCGGGCCGAAGCGCTTTCCACACTCCCCGATTTCGCCGGTACCCTTGAGCAGATTGAAAAGGTTGCCAAAGACCCCGAAAAGGTCACGCGTGAATATCAGAAGCAGCTTGCCGACTGGAACGCAAGCGTCGAGAAGGCGGACAAAGGCAGCGGCTCTGCCGGCTTGAAATGGGCGGAGCCGTCGCTTGATATTTCCGATTGGAAAGATATGGAGCTGCCGCAGCTCTGGGAGACCGTCATTGGAGATATTGACGGCGTTATATGGTTTCGGAAAACATTCAAGGCGCCCGAATCCTGGCAGGGTAAAGAGCTTGTAGTCGAGCTTGGGGCGATTGACGACGAGGATGTCACATTCCTCAACGGCAAAAAAATCGGCGAAACAACCGGCGAAGGCAGCTATAACAAACCGAGGCAATATAAAGTTGCTGCCGACATCGTGCGCACCGGCGACAACGTCGTTGCCGTCCGCGCCTATGATTATCTGCTCAACGGCGGTTTCAGCGGGAAGAGCGACCAGATGAAGGTCTATCCAGTGGGCCAGCCCGAAAAGGCCGTCTCGCTCGCCGGCGCCTGGAAATACAAGATTGCGCTCGACCTTGCAACGCTGCCTCCAAGACCAAGGCCGCCGATATCGCTGGAGAATCCCAACAGTCCGACGGTCCTGTACAATGCAATGATAGCCCCCCTTGTACCATACGGCATTCGCGGCGCAATCTGGTATCAGGGCGAGTCCAACGCCGACAGGGCACAACAGTATCAAGTGCTCTTTCCGACGATGATTCGCAACTGGCGCAGCGACTGGGGACAGGGGGACTTCCCATTTATCTTCGTTCAGTTGGCGAATTTTATGAAGGTCAGAGAGGATCCCTCCGACAGCAGTTGGGCGCGGTTGCGTGAGGCGCAACTGATGACGCTCTCGTTGCCGAACACGGGTATGGCCGTCATCATTGATATAGGCCAGGCCGACGACATACATCCCCGCAACAAGCAGGATGTCGGCAAGCGCCTCGCCCTGTGGGCGCTCGCCAACATCTACGGCAAGACAGTCGTCTATAGCGGGCCGCTCTTTAAGTATATGGACATCGTTGGAAACCAGGCCGTCATCCACTTCGACCACGTTGGCGCCGGCCTTGTCGCAAAAGACGGCCCCTTGAAGGGCTTCGCCATCGCCGGCAAAGACGGCAGGTTCGTCTGGGCGGATGCACGCATCGAAGGCGACGCCCTCATAGTCAGCAGCGACAAGGTGGCGCAACCCGCGGCGGTCCGCTACGCCTGGGCCGACAACCCCGTCTGCAATCTATACAACAAGGATGGCCTGCCCGCTTCGCCGTTTCGGACAGATGCACCCTGACGAGGGCGGCGGTGGGCAAGCACTGTTTTTGGTCGGCCGGGCCGTGTTATTATGGTGAAAATGAAGACCGTTCGACGCGTCCCGGCCACCACTGGGCGCGGGACGCTCGGAATGATGCTCTTCACAAATCGGGTTTGATTTGGCCCCCGGTTTGCGGTTCCAAGGAGCTTTCCCGTAGGGGTCTTCGACTCCCCGGTTTGAAGTTCCAAGTAGCTGTCCCGTAGGGATCTTCGATTTGAATTGGGTTTGTTTTTTGGGTTAGCGGAGAGGGTATTTTTCGCGTAAGTCATTTTGGTATATAGGTTTAGGTTCATTTCGCGTTTTTGAAAATTGGCTTTGTTTTGCATAATTGCACTCTGCCGGCAAGAGGAGCTTGGGCAGGATAGGGGTTTTGGGTAGGCAGGGCAGGGAGGCCCCGGTGAGATAGCTGCACATCTCACGGGGCAAGATAGCCGAGCTTGAGTGGTCA
>CAYGVZ010000210.1:0-5481 GCA_964353475.1 uncultured Pirellulales bacterium
AAAAGGCCGGCGGCACTGCAAGAATAAAGCGATACGTGCGATTTGAGGTAGGTTAGCCGCCGACAAGGACGCGAGGCGCAAACAAATGGGAGAGAGCAGGTACAATCGGGTGCTCCTGAAGCTTTCGGGCGAAAGCTTCTGCGAGGCGGGGGGGTTCGGCATAGACGGCCGTCAGCTTGAATCAATAGCGGCGAGGATTGCCGATGTCGGCAAGCTTGGCCCGCAGGTGGCTGTTGTTGTCGGGGCGGGCAATTTTATCCGCGGGGCGAAGTTCTCCGAGAAGACGTCCATACCGCGCAATACCGCCGATTATATGGGGATGCTGGCGACGATAATCAACGCCTGCGCACTTCAGGAGACGCTGGAGAAAATGGGCCAAACGACGCGGGTTATGAGCGCGATTGAGGTTGAGGCGATGTGCGAGCCGTTCATTCGGCGAAGGGCGCTTCGCCATTTTGAGCAGGGCAGGATTGTCATATTAGCCGGCGGGACGGGCAATCCCTTCTTTACGACCGATACCTGCGCCGCGCTGCGGGCGGCGGAACTGGACGCGGACTTGCTGATAAAGGCGACGAAGGTAGATGGCGTCTATAGCGACGACCCGCAGAAGAACCCCAAGGCGGAGCTGTTTGAAAAGCTTTCTTACCAGGAGGTGCTGGAGAAGAACCTGCGGGTGATGGACCATTCGGCGGTAAGCTTGTGCCGAGACAACAGAATTCCGATTGTTGTCCTGAACATTTTCAAGAAGGGCAACATTACAAAAGCTATATGCGGAGAACGTATCGGGACGATGATTTGTTAGGAGGGCGTTTTTTATGCCTGTGAAAGAAGTTACAGCCGATACCGAGACCAAAATGAAGAAAGCCGTGGAGGTCCTGCAGGACCAGTTGAAGGGCGTGCGGACGGGCAGGGCGTCAACCGGACTGGTGGAAAACATCAAGGTGGAGTATTACGGCAGCCCCACGCCGCTGAAGCAGATAGCGATGTTGGCGGCGCCGCAGGCGGATACGGTGATAATCAAACCTTTTGACTCTTCGTCCATCAAGGACATCGACAAGGCAATACGCAACAGCGACCTGAGCTTGGCGCCGGTGGTCGAAGGCAAGATAATACGCATAAGCGTCCCGCCGCTGAGCGAGGACAGGAGAAAGCAGCTTGCCGGCCAGGTGCGGCAGTTCGCGGAGCAGTCGAAAATAAGTATCCGCAACATCCGGCGAGACGCGGTCAAACATCTTGAGCAGCAGAAAGAAGGCAAGACCATAACGGAAGACGACCTTGAGAATGGCAAAAAACAGATAGACGATGTTACCAAAGAGTACAGCAGCGTAGTTGACAAGATAGTAAAGACCAAAACGGACGAGATAATGCTGCAATGACCTTCGTCCGGGCTTGCCTGCGGGCAAGCCGGGGCGGATGGTTTTCGGGGCGGGGTAACGTCGAATACACCGCCGAGACGTGCTTTATCATATCTATTCTTAGCAGGGGGAAAGGACTATGGAAGCGCCGAATACACAACAGGAAAAATATCAGGGAAAACCGAGAAAAACCAGGAAATGGCTCAAAGTGCTTTTGGTAGTGGTGGGCATCTTGATTGGCCTGAAGATAGTTGTCATCCTGCTGATTCCATCTCTGGTCTCGAGCGGCAAGGCCAGGCAGATGATTCTGGCCAGGGCCAACAAGTCGATGGACGGCAAGGTTGACTTTGCGACTTTGTCGATGGGGTGGTTCAAGGGTATAGAGGTACGCGGCATAAGTTTTGAGGACAAAGCCAGGAGTATCTCGGTGGCGGTCAAGCAGGTAGCGACGATGCCTCATTATGCCGCTTTGCTGACAGGGGGGCTGTCTTTCGGCAAAACGGTCATAGATGAGCCGCGGATTCAGTTGAACATTGCCGAGCCGCAAAAAGAACAGGTCGGTGCGACGACCAAAATTGCAGCACAGGCGGCAACTGGCGAAAAGAAGGCACAGGGCGTGGGATTGCCGGTGAACAGTATCGACCTTGTAGTCAACAACGGCGATGTGAAGGTGAGCAAAGGCGGGCAGACGGTGGAGCTTGCGCAGGTGAACAGCAGGGTGAACCTGCGGCCGTCGGGGGAACAATCTGATTTCGATTTAAGCGCGACGGTCAAGGACGGTGGCAAAGAATCGCCCGTAAGCGTCAAGGGGCAGATCAAGAGCGGCAAGACCGGCTGGACGATGGAGCAGACAACGGGTAACGTCGCGGTTGAGATAAACGACCTTGACCTAAGCTCGGTGGGGGGATTGCTGGCGCTGGCGGGAGTTGACATCAAGGCGAAGGGCGTGGTATCGGCCAACCTGAGCGGCGCCATAAAAGAGGGCAAGCTCGAGAAAGCGGAGGGTGCAATCAGCGGTGCCGGCCTGGAGGTGACCGGCGCAGCGTTGAAAGGCGACACAATCCGGACGAGTACACTGGAAGGTGCTGTGCGGCTGACGGGCGCGGCCAACCTGATAAATATAGATGCGCTTCGCATCAAATCGGACTGGATAAAAGCGGAGGCGAGCGGCGTGATGCCCACAACGGCGGGGTCGCTTGAGGAATTTGTAAAGCCGGACTCGAAATATGCTCTGAAGGCCAGTTTCGAGTGCGATGTGCCTGCGGTGCTATCTCAGCTTAAGCAGACGCTGGGTCTCAAGGAGCAAATCAAAATAACGGGAGGGAAACTGTCCGGCAATGTTGAAACAATAACCGATGCCGGCCGCAAGGCGCTCGCGGCAACGGTTAACCTCGGTGGGTTACAGGGTACGATTGAGGGTAAACCGATAACGCTCTCGGAGCCAATCGTAGCGGATGCAAAAATTGTGTCGCAGCAGGGCTCGCTGGGGTTTGAGAAGCTGGGGGTAACGTCGGCCTTTGCGAAGGTGGACTTGTCCGGCAGCACCAGCAGGATGGAATATACGGCACAGGTTGACCTGGGCAAGTTTCAGTCGGAGCTTGGACAGTTTGTGGACCTCGGCGGCTACAAGATGGCCGGCGAGTTTGCGAGCAAAGGAAAAATAGCAAGGGATGCGAAAAGGACCGCCATCGAGTGTCTTTCGGAACTGCGGGAGATTCGCGTCAGCTCGCCCAACGGCGTGAGCGTGTCAGAACCAAGAGCCGCTGTGGGTTTTGCCGGTACTATTGACCAGGGCAGGAACGTTGCGGAGATTGCCTCGCTGACGGCAGAGACCAGCTTCGGACGCATCAGCGTGAAGGACGCGGCAGTGCCTTTGGGCAAAGATGGCGCCGGCGCGATGTCGGCCAACATCACGGCGGAGAGTATTGACTTAGCCAAGTTGCAGCCGTATGCCGTGATGTTTGGCGGGATGCGCAAGGATGTGCAGATAGAGGGCAAGGTCGATGGGCAGGTCAGGGTGACAAGTGATAAGGGGACATACAGGATATTTACTGACTCGGCCAAAGTGAGTAACCTGCGGATTGCCGGGGCAGGAGAGCAGCCGTTTGTTCAGGAGCAGGTGCTGCTTGTTTTTGACGGCGAATCGGGTCCAGCGAAAAATGGCGTCAGGTTTGAGGTGGCGAGTCCCAACATAAAAATAAAGGGGAATTTTGAGCAGAAGGCCGAGGGGCAGACGTCCAGCTTGCAGGGCAAGGCGGAGCTTGATTACGACTGGAAGGCGATTACGGGTATGCTCTCGCCGTTTATGCCGGCTGGACTTGTGCTGGAGGGTAAGCGACAGGACGCCATCAGCATCGCCAGTCGATACCGGGCGGGCGACAACAACGATATGCTGGCGAATCTGAATGCGCAGGGCAGGGTTGGTTTCGACCGCGCCGGGTATATGGGGCTGGAGGTCGGCAAGAGCAACGTGGATATAAAGGTCGATAAGGGACTGCTGACGATTGCGCCGTTCTCGACAACGGTGAACAACGGCCAGCTTAACTTCGGGGGGCAGGCGGATTTCCGGGCGGCCACGGCGGGTGCAAAGAAAGGGCCGGTTATGTTCAGGACGCCCGGGGCGATGAATATCATCAAGGATGTCCGGCTCAACGATGAAATTGCGAACAAACTGTTAGCGAGGATAAACCCGATTTTCTCAGGTGCGGTGCAGGTGGACGGGGTTGCGAATTTCAACTGCAGCCGGCTGGTCGTGCCGATAAAAGGAGGCAGGGCCGAGGATGTGGATATAGCGGGTACAATATCGCTGATGCCGGTCAATATGAAGCCGGTCGGATTGCTGGGAGCGATACTGGCGGCGATGGGCGGGGCCGGCGGGAGTATGGCGATTCACCCCACACAATTCACAGTTAAGGATGGTTTCGTCAGATATACCGATATGCAGCTTGACATCGGTGATAATCCGGTCAATTTCAGCGGGGTTGTGCCGCTTGACGTAAACAGGCAGATAGAGAATTTCAGCGTTACGCTGCCGTACAGCGCGGCAGGCAAGCTGGTCAGGACGGGGCAGGAATCGTCGGCCAGGCGGATAACCGCTTACGTTAAAGGTACGCCTAAGAATCCGCAGCTTGACATAGGAAAAATGGCGCAGGAGGAACTGCTGCAGACGGGGCTGGAAATACTGCTTGAGAAGGCCGGCAAGAAGTGAGGGAACAGGCAGCGAGGTTTGAAAGGAGTCGGCTATGTTTGATAAACTGTTGTCCACTCCAACGCATCACTTAGGCAGAGTCAGCCGGTTCGTTATCGCGCAGGTAAAGCTGTGGATTCACTGCTTCAGGTTGCTGGGGAAGAACCGGGCGGGACAGCAGGCGGCGGCGCTGTCGTATCACACGATATTCGGGATAGTACCATTTGCGATTGTGCTCTTGCTGGTCTTTCGGCTGTCGCCGGCGTACATCGGCATCGGCGAGAAAGTGAAGAGTTTCATTTACGACCAGCTCCAGTTGTCGAAGATTGAATACCCCCAGGAAGACGCGGTAGGTCAGCAAAAGACGGCGAGGATGACCGACCATCTCGATAATATAGTAGCCAAGGCGTTTGAAAACCTGAATGAGGGTACGATTGCGATATTCGGCGTGGTGCTGATTATCTGGGCCGCGCTGGATTTGCTTTCGACGATAGAAAGGGCGTTCAACAACATCTGGGGAGTGATTCGAGGCAGGGGATTTGTGCAGCGCATAATAAATTACTGGGCGCTGCTGACGCTGGGGCCGCTGCTGGTTGGGGCGGCGATATACGTTGCCACGCAATACGCGGCGATAAGCAGGATACAGCAGACGGTCCTGTCCCATATTACGCCGGCGATTGTTTCGTACTTAGTGGCGACGGTTGCGTTTTTCCTGCTTTATTTCGTACTGCCGAACGCGAAGGTGCAGGTGAAGGCGGCGATATGGGGAGCGGCGGTTGCCGCGCTGGTCTGGAGCATAGCCAAGGTGGCGTTTCGGCTGTACGTGGTGCGGTTCATCCCCTATAACGCGATTTACGGGATACTGGGTTTTGTGCCGCTCGGGGTATTCTGGATTTATATAAGCTGGTTTATTGTTTTGTTCGGGTTGCAGCTTACTTT
>CAYGVZ010000211.1:0-5387 GCA_964353475.1 uncultured Pirellulales bacterium
GTGGTACGACCGCTACGGGCCGGGGCTGAAGCTGACAACCACCCATTATGAGATGTACACTACACTGCTGGAACCCCTGATGCTGTCGCAGATTCCCGGCTTTATGGAATCGGCGTATCGCGGCTATCAGGGCCAACTGCCCCAGCCGGCCGAGACCGCTCACAGGTTCACCATTTATCTTTTCGCCACTCGCAGTCAGTGGGATGATTTCACGATTCAATTCGCCGAACATCAGGCCCCGATGTACCTCAAGCTCAAGGTCGGCGCGTACTACCTCAAGGGCGCCTGCGTCGCCTACAACATCGGCAGGGAACGGACGTTTGCCGGGCTTGGCCACGAGGGCTGGCACCAGTTCAATAAGCAGCACTTCCGCTATCGGCTGCCGAGCTGGCTCGACGAGGGCGTCGCTGTGATGTTCGAGACAAACACTTACGAGGCCGGCCTGTTTCGTTTCACGCCCGAACAAAACGGCTATCGCCTCGGTCCCCTGAAAAAAGTGCTGCTCGAAAACAAAATTATACCGCTGGCGGAGCTGGTGGCGATGAACCCCGGCGAGGCAGTCCTCGACAGCGATGACGCGGTCGCCGCGTTTTACAGCGAGGCGTATGCCCTCGTGCGATTCCTGCGCGAGGAGGATTACGGTAAGCGCTTAGCCAACTACCAGCAGTTGATGCAGGATGGTCTGTCAGGCCGCTGGCCCCTGAGCGACGCCGGCAAACGTATCGCCGAAGACCGCAATATCCCGATGACCGTACAATGGAACCGTGCGATGGCGCTGCTGCTGTTCAAGCAGTATATCGACCCTGATTTCGACAAGATTGAAAAAGAATACCTGGCATTTTGCAGGAAGATTGTCTATAACGTCCGGCTGCAATGATTTACCATTTATTATTTTATATTGACGATTGAAAAGCAGACACGATTTCATTCTGGCTTCCGGCTCACCTCGCCGCAGGGAACTCCTCGTCGAGGCGGGATGCAAATTCAGAGTCGTCCCTTCCGGCATAGATGAATCGGCCTTTCCCGCTGTCAATGTTATGCCAATTGAATATGCGAAGCGATTAGCCCTTGCAAAGGCAAAAGACGTTGCCGCCGGGTTCCCGGATGTTCTAGTAATCGGTGCAGATACGATTGTCGATTCCGCCGGCCAAATCATCGGCAAACCCGAAGACGCCAAAGGCGCAGAAAGAATCATCCGCCGACTGTTCAGCAGGCCCCACAAAGTCATCACCGGCATTGCAATCGTCCGCCTTACTGATAATCTCGAAATCGTCGAGGCCGATACAACTATCGTTTACCCAAAACCGCTCACTGATGCCCAGGTCACCGCCCACGTCGCCTCCGGCGCCTGGCGAGACAAAGCCGGTGCTTACGCAATCAAAGAAACCGATGACCCCTTCGTTGACCACATCGAAGGCAGCTTATCAAACGTTATGGGCCTGCCTATGAAACTGCTCGAACAGCTTCTCGCTGGAATCGGTCCGGCAGGGGTAGTATGATTCGCTGTCTATGATTAAGGGCGACAAACAGAGTGTTGCCATATTCGGCGCAGGTGCGGTGGGGCGTGGGCTGATTGGCAGGATGCTTTCCGAGAGCGGTTTTCGACCTGTTTTCATTGACGCCGACAAAGAACTCATTACCCAACTGAAAAACGCCGGCGAATACATTGTGCGCCTGACAGGTACGACCAGCCGGGATTGTCGCGTGGCCGGCTTTGATGTCATAGCAACCGACCGGCAGGAGGAAATAACCGCCGCGATTGAATGCTGTGCGTTTGCGGCAACGGCGGTTGGGGGACAGAACCTTGGTACCCTCGGCCCGCTGATGAAACAGGGCTTAGCAGCGCGCAAGGGCGTGCTTAATATCCTCGTCTGCGAGAATTGGCCACAGGCCGAAAAAGTCCTTGAAAGGTCACTGGAAGCAGCCGGCTGTGCGAAGGATAAGTTCAGTTGCGTCAGTTGCTCGGTTGAGCGGATGGCTCGGCGGACTGATGACCCGCTGCGGCTTATAGCCGAAGGCGGCAAGGTGCTTTATGCCGATGCAAGGGCGTGGGTCGGGAAAACGCCGGCGGTCGATGGCTTTGTCTTCTGCGATAATATCAATGCCTATTACGCCCGCAAACTCTATACAAGCAATCTTGGACACGCGGTCCTGGCATACTTGGGGTGGCTGAAGGGATGTAAGTACGTCTATGAGGCGATGGATGTCGCAGAGATACGCGGGCATCTTGCGAACTTATTGAAGGTTGTCCGTGACGCCTTCCTGAAAACCTACCCTATGGCCGCCGGAGAGCTGGATGGTCATATCGAGGAGCTTTTAAGTTGGCGGTATTCAAACCGCGATTTGGCTGATACAATCAATAGGGTCGCCAAAAGCCCGCTGCGAAAGCTCGGCCCGAAGGAACGACTGGTCGCCGTCTCAAGGATGCTCGAAAAATGTGGCCAGCCGACCGAAGACATCTGCCGCATTATCGCAGCCGCGATGAAATACCGCGACGAAGACGACCCGGAGAGCAGGAAGCTCGAAAAGATGATTGGCGAAAAAGGAGCAGGCGCGGTATTGGAGCAGGTTTGCGGATTTGGGAAATCTGAGCCGCTTTATAAGGAGTGTATCCGTTGCTACGAGCAGTTATGTTGAGGAGCAGATTGTATGAAAAGCAAGTTTCGGCTGATTTTAGACACGGCTGAGATAAACCAGATTAAGGACGCGGTAAGCACAGGTCTGATTGACGGAGTCGCCACCAATCCCACCAAGGTCGCACAAAGCGGCAAGAGTTACAGGCAGGTCGTAGCCGAGATACGCGAGGTCTTCGACGGCCCCATAGCGGTGCAGGCGATTGGCGAGACGGTCGATGAATTGTGCGAATGTGCCCGTCGGCTGCACCAGATAAGTCATTCGCTGGTGATAAAGGTAACGACAAACAAGGTTGGGCTTGCTGCGATAAAGAAACTCGGCCCCGAAGGAATCTGGACGCAGGCAACGCTCGTTTTCAGTCCTGCCCAGGCCCTTATGGCGGGTCTGGCAGGGGCACCCTCAATAAGCACGTTTATCGGCAGGGCAAGTATGGCAGGGGCCGATGCAATCGACAACGTCCGCAAGATGCGGCAGATTCTCGATGCCTTCGGGATAAAAACAGTGCTTATGGCTGCCAGCATCAAGAGCGTTGACCAGGTAGTAAATTCAATAATCGCAGGCGCCGACGGCGTGGCAGTACCCTATAACGTGTTTGAGAGTATGTGCGACCATCCGATGACGCGGGATGGCCTGGCGGGTTTCATAGACGATTACAGAAGAATACCGAGCAATTTATAGTGAGCACGTCGAACCTATTAAAGTTAAAGGAGAGCAAGATGGCTGGTGAATACAGATTTTCATTTGGGCCGTGGAACATTCACGAGGGCGCAGACGTTTTTGGCCCGCCCGTGCGGCAATCAATCGAGTTTGCCAGGAAACTCAAAGAGTACAAGAAGCTCGGCTTCGAAGGCGTGCAGTTCCACGATGACGACGCCGTGCCGGGCATAGATGATTTGACGCCCAGGCAGGTCGTCAAGAAGGCCGCAGAGGTCAAAGAGATGCTCGATGCCGAAGGGCTTGTCGCCGAGTTTGCCGCGCCGCGATTGTGGGAAGGCCCCAAGACAATCGACGGCGGCTTCACATCCAACGACCCCGACTGCCGCAAGTATGCAATCGAAAGAGCCAGAAGAACGGTGGACGTCGCACGCGCCCTCGGCTGCAAACTTTGCGTCTGGTGGCTCGCACGCGAGGGTACATACATCCGCGAGGCCAAAGACAGCAAGGTAGCAGCGGACCGCATCGCCGATGCCCTCAATCAGACGCTCAATTACGACAAGGAAATCAAAGTCGCAATTGAACCGAAACCCAATGAGCCGATGGACCAGGCATACATACCGACCACCGGCCATGCCATCGCCATTGGCTATATGACCGATTATCCCGAAAGGGTCGGCGTAAATATCGAAACAGCCCACGTCATCTTAGCGGGGCTGGACCCCTCGGATGAAATGGGCTTTGCCCTCGCATACGACCGACTGTTCAGCGTTCACCTCAATGACCAGAACGGCCTTAAATTCGATGAAGACAAGGCCTTCGGAGCTGTTGACTTGCGAAGGGCATTCAATCAGGTGCGAATCCTGGACAGGTACGACTACGGCAAGAAGGGCCAGTTCGTGGGCCTCGACGTCAAGGCGCTGCGAACACAAAAACAGAACGTCGCAACAAAGCACCTGTCCAACAGCAGGGCAATCTTCCTGCGATTGCTTGAGTTAGTTCGTTCCCTCGATGCCAAGAAAGTCGATGCCCTGATAAAACAGCGGGATTACGAAGAGCTGGAGATGTTGATTATAAATCACCTGATGGGCAAGTAGATTTTCGATTTGCGATTTATGATTTCTGATTTGCTCAAACTGACTGATTCCCTTTGTCATGTTGAGCGAAGCGAAACATCTCACGTGCCAGGCGTCAGAATTCTTCGGCCAGGAAGCGTGATATGAGGAATACAACGGTGGATGTGCTTGTACTTAATACGGCAGTAGTGGATTTTCGCAGGGACGACTTCGATTTCGCCGATGCCCTTGTGGGCAGGGGCGGATTGGCGAAGTGTCCTCTCAGGGATGCGCCGAAATACTCCCAGCAGCAACTGCACCGATGGATTGAGGAAGGTTTCGCGACGGCCGGCGGCCCGGGCAATACCGCGCCCCTGATGGCAAAGGCGGGCTTGTCGGTTGCCGTCGCCGTCAATCTGGGAAAAGGCAACTTTGCCGGCTTAGACGCCCAGGGCAGGTTCTTCTATGATGTTATGGTCGCCAGCGCCGTTGATATGTCAGCCGCGCACATCCATCCAACTCTGCCGACAGGAACAACCTATATCCATCAGACCACCGGCGGCGAACGCGGCGGCATTGCCTACTTCCCCGGCGCCAACGACGACTTTGATTTCGAGGTATTCAAACCCAAGGTCGAGAAACTTAACCCCCGCATTGTCTATTATATGTACTCAGGACTGTCGGCCCGCGGAGATGCCAACGGCGGGCGAGACCTGGCCCAATTCATCAACTGGTGTCGCAAAAGCGGGGCAATCACCATTGTCGATAGCCACACACTCACCGGCGACCCCGCCGGCCTAATCAGGTCCGGCAAACCCGTGGCGGAATACAAACTCCTCGAACCGCTGCTGCCGGAGGTGGACTTGTTCTTCACGTCCTTCGATGAAGCCAAAATGATCCAAAACACGCTCAAGGGACCCGTCAACTGGGATAAAGCAGACGAGCATGAAAACATACTGGAGCTTCTGGACTACCTGACCGGCCGATTTTGGAAGGGCAGCCGCAGGACTCGAATGTTCGGCGTTACCGTCAGCAACGGGGCAT
>CAYGVZ010000212.1:0-5357 GCA_964353475.1 uncultured Pirellulales bacterium
CAGGGCCTCACGGAACGTCGGGCTGACTGGCTCGCCCTTACCCAGGCCATCGAGGAAATCGGCTATCTGGTGGACGAAGGTGTGCTCGTATCCAATCTGAAGTCCCGGAACCCACCATTTGCCCATATATGGCATGTCGCTATCGGTAACGTGGATGGAGCGCCAGCCGCGCACGATGGATTCGGTCTTCTCAAAGGTTCCGGGAGCCGCGCCCGGCCGGTCATATTCGAAGTAGTCCAGCCGATGCAAATCGTGCAGGTCCCACTTGAGCGACGCGTGTTCGCCGTTAATCTCGAACGTGTAGAGCGCCTTATGCCCGCGTGCATAACGGGTGGACTCGAAGTTGCCGAGCGAGCCGTTGGCAAATCGGCAGAGGAACGTGCACGCGTCATCGATCCCGACCGGCTGGACCTTGCCGGTTTCGGCGTGTTTGCGCTCTTTGATAAAGGTCTCAGTCATCGCACAGACCTCCGTAACAGGCCCGTTGTGCCACATTGCGGTATCGATGCAGTGAGCAAGCAGGTCGCCGGTAACACCGGAACCGGCCGCTTTGACGTCGAGCCGCCAGGTGGCCATGCCGCCCTGCGGCACTTCTGTCGAGATGGTCCAGTCCTGCAGGAAGTTGGCACGATAATGGAAAATACGCCCAAGGCGGCCTTCGTCTATGAGCATCTTGGCCAACGTAACAGCAGGGACGCGGCGGTAGTTGAATGAAACGAGATTCGCAACGCCGGCTTTCTCGACGGCATCGACCATCGTCTCTGCCTGCTCGCCGTTCAAAGCCAACGGCTTTTCGCAGATGACGGCCTTGCCGGCCTTTGCGGCGGCGATGGCAATCTCGGCGTGCACGTTGTTGGGCACGCAGATATCGACCAGGTCAATTCTGTCGTCCTCGACAACCTTGTGCCAGTCGGTTGTATGCGATTTGTAGCCCCACTTTTCGGCGAATGCCCTGGCGGCGTCGGCCTCGAGCCCGCATACGACCTGAAGCTGTGGCTCGTAGGGCACGTCAAAGAAATGATTAACCTTGCAATAGGCGTTGGAGTGGGTTCGGCCCATAAAGCCGTAGCCGATAAGGCCGACGTTAATCTTTTTCTTAGCCATAAGATTCCTCCAGCTATGCTCTGGTCCGGAGAATCAGACCATCTCAATCATCCATATTTCCTGTTGAGTTCGTCAACGGCCTTCTTGCATTTCTCGGTGACAGGCCACGCGTCCGGCCAGAAGCACAGGTCGATAGTCCACCATTCCACGTTGTTCTTTGCCAGTTCGGGCATCAGCTCGTCGAAATCGATCCTGCCGTCGCCGAAAGGTGAGTGGGTCGATGTTTCATTGTCGTGCAGCGTGCCGTCGGAATCTATCAGGTGAATATGGTTTATCTTGCCGCGAAGACGCCTCGCTAACTCAACAACACCTCCCTTGAGCGTCTCCTCCTTCTCTCCCGGCTGACGTGCGCCCTCGACCGCGACCATATAGCCGTGACAGGCGTCAAACATCACGCCGAAGTTGTCGTGGTCCACTTCATCGACGATTCGCAGTATATCAGAGGGCTTGTTGAAGGCAAACCCCGGCTCGAACTCCCAGCTCACGCGGACGCCCGCATCCGCCGCCTCGGCGGCACACATCTTCCACGTCTTGACAACTCGCTTGCGGGCCGTATCAGCGTCAACGCTGTCGAAAATCGTCGGCGGCTGAACCGCGTCAACGCGGATGGCAGGGATACCCAGGTCAACGCAGAACCGCAGGTTCTTGCGAAACTCCTGAAGATAAGCGCTGTTGTCTTCCGTGTTGATCAGGCGCTGGCTCCAGAGATTGGCGGCCAGACCTGAAAACTCCAGGCCAAGCGAGCGCAGGTATTCTCTGCAGCGCTGCCGCTGTTCCTTGCCTGGAAGGTCGTCCGGGTTGGGATGCGGCGAGAAACCGCCTAATTCGACCCCGTCAAAATGCAGGTCCTTCACCTTCTGTACCACCTTCTCCCACCCAACGGGATTATTCTTGTAAGGGCCAATGGTGTAAGCCCAGCTTCCAACCGAGATCCTCTTCATTCTGCTGCTCCTTAAACTACAGCCGCTTCAGGACAATATCCTTATACCATACTTCACTCGGGGCGCCCCCGTGTATCTGCAGTCCAATCGTCCCGGTCTGCTCGATGCGTTCATCGCTTTCAACGTAGTCAACCGTCTTATACCCGTTCAGCCACAGTTCAATCCTCCTGCCCTGACACCTTATCCGATAGTCATTCCATCCATCGGGCCTCAGCACCTTCTCCAGTTCGCCCACATCAGGCCGCATCAGTACTTTGTTCCGGCGCGACTCATCATACAGGCATCCCCAGAAGCCCTGCGCGACGTCCGCCTGGTATCCGACCATTTCATGGCTGCCAGCCAGGCGCCGGCTGCGAATCTGTATCCCGCCATTTCCGTCCCCAACGAGTCGGACGCTGAGCCGAAGCTCAAAGTTGCGGTACTCCTCCCGCGTGCACAAGAATTCATTGCGTGGTATCGCTTTCTCCAGCGACCCGCCCACGATTGCCCCGTCCTCTATTCGGAACCATTCAAGATTGCCATCCCAGCCGGCAAAACTCTTTCCGTCGAACAGCCGAACCGTTCCCTTCTTCTCAATCGCCCCATTGCGGTAATGCGAAACGTTGGCGCACCCACAAACTACAGCAAACAACGCAATCAACAGATACCTTGTCACCTTCGGTTCTCCTTTCAAACGCAGCAGTTCTGTTTTAAACTATCGCAGCGAAGGCCATTGTCAACAGTTTTTTGCTCCTGCCGGCCGCGCCGAGTTCAAGCGGGGGCCTCGCAATGACAGGGATGCGGGTTTTCTGTCATTGCGTGGAGTTCGATCTTGCCGGAACAAAAAAGCAATCTACCTACAAACGTGAATCGCACCCTTCAAGCGAGGCAAAAACAGATTGTCCTTGATTTGAAGCAGAATACCGGCGAAAATTACGTTTTGTTATTCCGTCATCAACTGCGGCAGCAGAGAAGAAGGCCGAGTAGAGTACCAGCGAGGGCAAATGAATGAAAGCTGCGTTTCTAACGGGACAAAGAAAATTTGAGATAAAGCAGACAGCCGAACCGCTTGCGCCGGATGACGGGCTGGTACTCGATGTCAAGGCGTGTGGGATATGCGGCTCTGATTTGCGCCGCTGGAATGAAGGCCCGCCGAAAGGTCAGGCAATCATCCCCGGCCACGAGGCCGCCGGAGTTATCATTGCCGTCGGCAAAAAGACAAGCGACTACGCCGTCGGTGAGCAACTGGCAATCTCGCCGGACGTTCACTGCGGCAAATGTTACTACTGCAAGCGCGGCCTGTTTAACGTTTGTGAGGACCTGCGTTTTGTCGGAATCACGCCCGGCTATCCCGGCGGCTTTGCTGAGAAAATGGTCCTGACGCGAGAGATTCTCACAAACGGCATCGTTCATCGTATGCCGAAGGGACTTTCGTTTCTTCACGCGGCACTGGCTGAGCCGTGCTGCTCAGTCCTTGCCTGTCACAATCGCCTTGCGACCGGGCTGGGCGATACGATTGTCGTTATGGGCGCTGGGCCTATCGGCTGTCTCCACGTAGCCATTGCGAAAGCAAGAGGTGCGCGTGTCATCGTCTCAGAACCCAGTGAAACACGCCGTAAAATGGCAATGCAGTTTGCCCCTGAAGCAATCGTTGACCCTGTACATGAGAATTTAGACGGCCGCGTGCGACAGATAACAGACGGCATCGGGGCAGACGCCGTCATCTGCGCAAACCCCGTCGCACAGACGCAGACCGAAGCGGTGCAAATGGTTCGCAAACGCGGCAGGGTCGTTTTGTTTGGTGGGCTGCCCAAGGCAAACCCGATGGTGACATTGGACAGTAATCGCATTCACTATGGCGAGATTGAAATACTCGGCTCTTTCTCGTATCATCCCACGATGCATCAGTTGGCGCTTGATTTGCTCAGCAGGGGCGTGATACCGGCAGACAAACTGATAACGCATAAGTTTCCGCTCGATGATATTAATGAAGCATACGCCGCTGCCGCCGCAGGCAGCGCATTGAAAGTGGTGGTAACGGCACAATAACGGGCCGTGGTTGTCTGCGGCGAACACAAATAGGCCGCCAGATTTACGCGGTCGGCAACGACATCGAGGCAGCCAAGAAGGCAGGCATCAATACCGACCGCGTCCGGGCAGTTGCGTATATCGTCTGCGGCCTGCTCGCCGCTCTCGGCGGGTTTGTCTCGGTAGCGCAATTGGGCATAGTCAACGCCTCGTTCGGCGAGGGCTACGAGTTTGAGGCCATAACCGCCGCTGTTCTCGGCGGCGCCAGTTTGTTCGGCGGTATCGGCAACGTCTTTCCCGGCACCGTCCTCGGCACTATCCTTATCCAGATGATTTCCGCAGGCCTCGTCTATACCCAGGTTGACCTCTATATCCAGCCGTTGGTCGAAGGCACAATTATCTTTCTGGCCGTCCTCTTAGACAGCTTCCGCAACACCCAATTAGTCAAACTCTCCCGCCGTCATATCCGCGTCGAAGAATCTACGTAACCGGCATATCGTGCCGCGGCGACTCGTCCAGCATAGCTTTAGCGAAGATGGAAGTCGCAGACGAAGCCGGGCCGTCACATCCGTCTTTCCTGAACCTGCGGCGGACAGATCTTGCGAGGATAAATCTGGGGTCTTGAAAACCGGGCGATTTTAAAAAAGACCGTGTCAATCCCTGGTTACGTTTTTTGCGATTAACTTTTGCCCTCTTCCGGGAACTTTGCACCCCATCATTGGACATTGGAAATACAATATCGGATATTTCCGCACTGCTTTTGCCTTGCGTCTGATAAACACTCCACGCTATAATTCGTCGGCTGGAAAATGCAACTGCAGATAACACCCTGTGTGATAGCATTGGAAAGAACAAATGTTTCACTATTGACGCAGAACACGAAAGTAGCGGGATGGTCAACTAAATCGGAAAGGAGCGAATCAATGAGCACAGAACCCAAAAAACTAACCACCACAGCCGGTATTCCGGTACCTGACAATCAAACGTCTTTGACTGCCGGCCAACGAGGGCCTACACTTTTGCAGGATCACTATCTGCTTGAGAAGCTGGCTCACTTTAACAGAGAACGCATCCCTGAGCGTGTTGTGCACGCAAAAGCGGCCGGCGCGCACGGCACTTTAACTGTTACAAATGACATCACAAAGTACACCAAGGCAAAGCTGTTCTCCAAGGTAGGCAAGAAAACAGAGATGTTCGGCCGGTTTTCTACTGTTGCCGGGGAGAAAGGTTCTGCGGATACGGTCCGAGATGTCAGGGGATTTGCTCTGAAGTTCTACACCGAAGAAGGCAACTGGGACATGGTCG
>CAYGVZ010000213.1:0-5354 GCA_964353475.1 uncultured Pirellulales bacterium
CCCGAACCCTGCCTATGGCCTTCTGGTTCGATGTATATTTGAACAGTATGAGCAGCAGCACTCCCGTTACCGCCGAGATGAGAGTATTGGAGAGCCAGCCCGGAGTTGATGCGATAAATGAAAACAAGTGCTCGCCAAGCCAGTTGGCAGGGACATTCAGCAAGGTAACAACTTTGACTAATAAATCATTCACTCGATGTATCCCAGGCCGCGAAGCTGGTCGGCGACTTTCTTGTCCGCATCGGGCGATTCCTGTTTGGCTAATTCTTTTTCAACAAGATGCACGACAAACTCATCGACGCTGCTGTAGCCGGCCTTTTCGGCCGCGGCCTTTGCCCTGTCATACAGACCTGAATCAATTTTTATCTTGGCCATTTGTCCTCGCACTCGGCAAATTTTTATGATTTGAAAATTCCTGTTCCCTCGATTGACCGTGGTATCGGCAAACCGAACTCATCGAGAATCGTCGGCGCCAGGTCAATCAGGGCGGGGTCTTTCTTCGCAATCGCCCTGTTGCAAAACAGGATTCCAGGCACTTCCGAAACGTCGGCACAATGGTCGGCGCTCCAGGCCGAGTCGTTGTCATACAAAATCTCTTTGCCCATATCTCCGAGGCAGGTATCCCAGGAGGCGCGATAGTCGCGGCTGTAGCCGACAATCAAGTCGGGCGCAAACGCCGTCGCATCACCCTTATAGGCCCTGTCGGCACGATGCACCTTCCTGATGACCTGCCTTCCATTGCCGTCCGTCACCGCCTCCAGTTTTGCCGCGAGATCATCCAACAGTGCATCATACTCCGCTCCCGGCTGCACGATGCCGTCTCGCTCCCTGCCCTTAAGGTTGACATAGAGGCCGTTAATGCCAAGCCCGTAGGCCCTCGTCTTCGTCCAGTCAACGTCTTTGAGAACGCCGGTTGCATCGGGCGGGTACAAGTAGCCGTTTTGTTTCAGCCAGGTATTCAGATTGAACTGCCTCTTGAAGTTGGCGAAGCCGTGGTCGCTCAGGACGATAATCGCGGCCTTGTCGCCGTAGCGCCCGAGGATGTCCCCCACCACCGCGTCCATCTTCTGGTAAAGGGCGGCGATTACCCCGAAGTATTCCTTCGCGTCATCAGCAGACCGCACCGGATGTTTCTCATCCGAATCCCACCAGAACATGTGCGACTGCAAATCCGTGCTCGAAAAGTAGAAAAACAGCAGGCCATCGTCGTAATTGTTCAGCGCATAATCGAGCAGCCGCATCCGTTCCTGCAGCACACTGTCGGCCTGAATTCGGAACTCCTCGTCCCTGAACACCTTGTTGGAAAGGGCCTTGTGGTCTTCCTGGAAGCCGGTCGTATAAAACAGGCCGAGCTTATCGGAAATTGTCCTTATGAAGCCCGGCGGCTCCGTCAGCTTCAGCGCCGAGTCCGACGGGTCGCTGTTGACGGGGCTGACGTACAATCGAAAATTGGGCCTGACCTCCTGCAGGTAAAATCGGCAAATCCCGCTGACGTGCCTGTCGGGGACAGGAGCGGGCGTGACCAGGCGAAAATCGAGCTTTACCCACTTACTCCACTGGCCCTGCTTCAACATTATTCGATGCTTCTCGATTTCGATTACAGCGGCATTGGCCTGCGTGTCACGATAAACCTTGAATTCAATTGTGCTATCGGCCGGCTTTCTGAGGAAACTATTAACGGGACCAGCAAGCTTGGCCGAGGCGGCATCGTTTTCAAAAAACAGGTTCGACCGCTTGCCGCCGCCTTCATCAACCGTCTTGAATGGACCATCCTCGGCAAAATGCTGATACGTCCCGTATGTCCCCAGCAAATCCGGCGTACCCATACCGGCCAGGCACTCGTGATGTCCGAATTTTGACGCGCTCGGCGGGTAATTCGACGGCAGGTTATAGAACGTCGAATGAATGCGCGCCTGGTCGAGGTAATCCCAGAACGGCGTCCCCTTCCTGCGTAATATCGTCTGTGCCGGCTTATGATTGAACGGCCAGAAATCCAATTGCATCCTGTAATCGCCGATGTTCCAGTATCCCTCGCCGGCCACCGTCTCCGCCATTGCGAAGAAAGGCAGGCACTGCTTTTCAGGATGGCGATGAATAAAATCGAAAATTCCGTGTGAGCCGGGGCCTGCCCCGTTGATGAAACTCGCCCACGCAACCGGGCTTTGCGGCGGTATACTCGTCCCTAAAATGCTGTACCCCCCCTGCCTGCGCAACTTATCGAGGTTCGGCAGCTTTCCGTCATCCATCAGGCGCTGCGACAATCGCGGGTCCATACCGTCTATACCAATCACAATGACCCGCTTGCTGTCACCTGATATCGTTTTGGCGGCGTAAGCGGGATTGAGATACAAACCCGCCGCTGCACCGCCGAGACAGGCGGCCTGCTTGAGAAACTTTCTTCTGCCGAACCGCCCCGCCATCAGTTCGCCTCCTTCGCTGATTCGACTGCATCGGCAACAGCAAGGGGTTTGCCGTCCATATAAGCAGGAGTCACCACGCCGAACAAATCAAGCACCGTCGGCCCGATATCCAGCAAACGCGGATTCTCCGTGGCCATGGGCCTGTTACAAAACAGGACGCCGGGGACAAGGGAGCCATCTATGCAATGGTCACCGCTCCACGCCTTGGTATTGTCGTGAAAAACCTGCTCCGTAACCTGTCCAATCGCCGTCTGCCACGATGCGCGATAGCCGCGATTGTAACCGACAAGCAAATCGGGCGAGTTTTCCTTGTAAGGCCCCGTGAAAAATTTCAAGGCATTGTAAACCTGTTTAATCGCCGGCTGGCTTCTCTGCGTATCAACCAGGCCGGCAAGCTTACCCGCGATTTCGTCACGCAGCGCGTCCGCCTGAATCCCCGGCTCGACAATCCCCTGCGCCTCGCGGCCCTTCAAATTAATATACATCCCCGATAGACCGATTGCGTAAGCGCGGGTCTTTGACCAGTCAATCGCCACAA
This sequence comes from uncultured Pirellulales bacterium, assembly GCA_964353475.1. GTDB lineage: Bacteria > Planctomycetota > Phycisphaerae > Sedimentisphaerales > Anaerobacaceae > CAYGVZ01. The sequence goes on from CAYGVZ010000213.1 coordinate 2,959, forward strand.
GATTCTTCTCGCCGCGTTTTTGCTCGTTTACCACAAGGAAACCATTCTCTTCAAGCCAGCGGTTCAGGTCAACACCATAACGAAATGCAGTAAAGCCGTGGTCGGATATAATCATAAATACAGTATTTTTGTCCTCGCATTTCGCTGCGGTCCTGCCTACAAGCGCATCCATTCGCACATAAAGGTCCTCAATAATATTACGCCCGCCGCTCGGTTTTCGTTCTCTATTGGCTGGGTGCTCAGGGTCAATCTGTCGCCAGAACGTATGCTGCAACCGGTCCGTACCGTCAAAAACGCAAACGCACAAGCCGCGCCTGACCTTATCAAGGGCGTCGAAGAACATTTTCTCGCGCTCGTTGTCGAATTGCATCGACTGCTCAACGAAGGCGGCATCATCAATTACCTTCTCGTTCAGCGCCCAACTGTCCTCGGCCAACCCAAGTGTGGCATACGGTCCCTGCCGCCTGGCGAGATACGTCGAATAAACCGCCGGATGCGAAATCGGCATCGCCGGTTTGTCGGGGTCTATATTTATCGGCGTAACGTACAGCTCGAAATCCGGCCCTGCGCCCAGCAGAAGAAATTTGCAAATCCCGTTCACCTTGATACCTGGCGCCGCTTTGAACGCAACCTTCACCCAGTCGGTATATTGACCCTTCCTGAGCCGATATACATCACCGCCAATTTTCAGGCGGGCTGACTCGGCGTTGTCAATTGTCACCACAAAGGGACATTTCAAAACGCCGCCGTCTTTGCGAAAGGGATTTGCACATCCGACAAGCTCGGCCTCAATGACGCCGCCGTTTCTGCTCACGCAGAATCGCTCACCGCCGGTATGCTCGGCTGTTTCTCTGTTCGTTGTATAAAACGAAAACATACCCTGCGTCCCCCGCAAATCCGGCACGCACATCCCCGAAAGCGACACGCCGTAAAATTTCTCCGGCGGAAACGTGATGGGGACACGAATGATGCTGCTGAATATGCCGTGCTCGCCGAGCGTCGCCCAGAAGGGCTTGCCTTTTCGAAGCAGCCGAATATCGGGCTTGCCTATCGGAATCTGGAATTTGCCGACGTTGACCACCCGTCGCGGCGGGCGCAAATCCACGGAGCTTAACTTGGGCAGATACGTCCTGGGGTCTCGCGTCAGAAAGTCGAATATGTTGTGCTTGCCGGGGTTGCAGCCGGTCTGAAAAGACGACCATGCCACGGGTGACATCGAAGGCACGGTCGTTGCAAGACGTTTGAAGCACCCCTTGTCCCTCAACTTCGCAAAGTTGGGCAGCTTGCCCTCGGCCATAAATTTCTCGGCCAGGTTGGGGTCAAGCCCGTCAAGCCCCAGTATGACCACCCTCTTTACGCGGGCACGCGCAAACGCCTTGCGGTGCTTAATTGTCCGAATCAGATACCGCATCGGCCAGGTGAACAACGCGACAAACGCCGAGGCAATCGCGGCGAACATCGCTAAAAACGAGCCGACAACTGCAAATCCCGCCCCCGGCCCGATATAGGCCTGCGCCTGGCCGGCAGCTATCAGAACAACGCCAAGAGCCAAAACTATAATTTTCGCGTATTGTCGCTTCACAACAATCTAAGTATCCCCGTATTTGACTGGTAACACCTGACTTATTTTAGCCAAAATCCTTGCGAATGTCAAAGAAAGCGCAGCCGCATCAGGTCATTTGCATTGTGCCAATCGAAGAAGACCATAGTCCCTGCCGGGTTGCAGCACCACCCAAGCACGCCAGTCCTTCTTGTTGATTCGCACCGGGCTGATGGGCCTTACGTCGCTCAGCCAGACAAGAGTCCCGAATGCGCAGTCCATTTTGCTTTGCCAATATGAATCGTCTCCGCAAATCTGCCCGTTATAGCGCTGCCTGAATTCCGACATCGAGCCGGGCGTGATGTCTTCAAGATGTTTGACCTCAGCGGCGGTTGCGACGGCGCAAACAGGTCCTGCACTTTCTTTCAGGAAAAGTTTGTCGCCCTGCCGGACGCAGCCAAAAGGCGGCATCCTGGTTTTCACAAACCGGGACTCAATCGTTTTTCGCCCGGCCAGTATCAGGTCGAGGTACGCCTTTTTGAGAATGACAAGGTGACACTGCATCTTGACAATGTTAATTCACGGTTGCCCGCCCTGCAACAGTTTTGACCGGAAGCGTTTGATAACCTATAATCCGCTTGCAGTGAAAAGAATACTCAAGATAGTGTTAGGCATCATTCTTATAGTGGTGGGTCTCGCTGCCCTGCTGACGCCGCTTACGCCCGGGTCATGGCTGGCGATTATCGGGCTGGAATTGCTCGGCATCCGGCTGGTGGTGCAAAGAAAAATACTATTTTTCCTGAAGCCGCAGCACAGGGCCGCTGTAAACCAATTCTTCGACAAAGCCGTGTCACGA
>CAYGVZ010000214.1:0-1066 GCA_964353475.1 uncultured Pirellulales bacterium
TCGCGGCGACGCTGCTTGGAATGTGAGGGCTTGATCTGCCCCACTCGTTCACGGGAAAGCCCCTGCTGCCGATGGAAGCAGGGCGCATCGAGAATCGCCTTGCAGTTGCCGAGGTGGGCAAAAACGATTACATACCGAAGCTGGATTACATCGCGGTTGTGTCGAAAGAGTATCTGTATGCCCGGGAACGAACAGCCGATAAGGTTGAGTTCTATGACTTGCAGACCGACCCAGGCGCGAAAAACAATCTGGGCCAGTCACATCCGAAATTCGCCGCGTATGCGAAGGTTGCGGAGGCAGAGCAGCCTAATGTGACAGCCGAGCGGACGGAACTCGACGAGCAGACGCGCAAGCAGCTCGAATCGCTGGGGTACCTGCGATAGAGGGCGATTGCACGGGACATTATTTTGCGGGAGAGAGCAGTGAACGATACAAAGGGCAGGAGCGAAGGGACGCAGTTGGGGATATGGGCGGCGCTCGGGGTAATTCTCGCATTGACCGCGGTGGTGCGGGTGCGATTCCTCGATGTCCCCCTCGAACGCGACGAAGGGGAATACGCCTACGCCGGTCAATTGATTCTCCAGGGCGTCCCGCCTTATAAGCTCGCCTACAATATGAAGCTGCCCGGAATCTACGCGGCGTACGCAGTTGTGCTTGGCGTTTTTGGACAGACGGCGCAGGGGATTCATTTGGGGCTGCTCGTTGTCAATGCGGCGACGATAATACTGGTTTTTATGCTGGGCAGGCGATTCTTCGGGGCCGTTGCGGCCCTTGGGGCGGCAGGTGCTTTTGCTCTGCTTTCCCTTGGGCACGAGGTACAGGGCCTTGCTGCAAATTCTGAGCATTTTGTATTATTGCCCGCCATGGCGGGTTTGGTCTTGCTGACAGGCGGTACGCCGCAGCGGAGCTGGTATCGGCTGGCAGGGGCAGGGCTGCTGTTAGGCCTCGCCTTTGTGGTTAAACAGCACGGGGCCGTGTTTGCGGCGTTTGGCGGTTTGTACCTTGTTTACGAGGGTCTTGTCCGTCGGCCCTGTGACTTGAAGCGCATTGCCGGGGACGTGTGTTT
>CAYGVZ010000214.1:1166-5299 GCA_964353475.1 uncultured Pirellulales bacterium
GCACTGGGAGCTGCCGCTGATAATCGGCGCGTGCATCGTGGGCTTTACCGTGTTCCAGCAGCAGAAGTATGTTTTCTGTCCGAGCGCAAACGAGTTGTCGCGCCTGATATACGGCGGCAACCCGTTTCCCGAATCGCTCGAAGTCGCTCGCTACATAAGTTCATATTCGCAGCCCAACGACACAATTGCCGTAATCGGCTCTGAGCCGCAGATTTACTTTTACGCCAAGAGACGTGCGGCCACTGGGCATATCTACACGTATGCACTGATGGAGGACCAGCCGTACGCGCTGCAGATGCAGGACGAGATGATAAGCCAGATAGAGCAGGCCAGGCCGAAATTCCTTGTCTTTGTGAGTATCAACACATCGTGGCTGGCGATGGGCAATTCGTCTAAACGGATATTCGAGTGGTTCGAGGGGTATCAGAAAGAGTATTACACGGTTGCAGGACTGGTTGACATCATTTCGGACAGGCAGACCGTTTATCGCTGGGGCCCCACTGCAGCCGCTTATAAGCCCGCTTCCGCATCGTGGCTCGCGGTCCTGCAGCGTAAAGGCGACCTGCCTGCCGGGAACTGACCGCCGGCACAGGCAACGCCACAGATTTTATTTCAAGCGAACTTTCCACTGGACATTTCCCATTTGGGCAATACAATCATCTCCCGTAAGAAGGGAGAAAAACGATGGCTGGGCCTGTGCAGAATAGCCACGCGGGTGGCCTGTCAAGGGGGTGTGTGGGTCTTGAAGAGGGATATTGTTTTATTTTTTGCATTCCGGTTTGCGTTAAATGTGTGATGCTATGCGCAGAATGAAGTGGCGCTGGTAATGTAGTTATTTTTGATATTCTTGTTCCTTAAGCGGCATTCGGCTGCGGGAGGTCGAGCGATGAGCCAGACCGGCAGAAAGAAGAAGGGTGTCCAGGATGGCAGTGCAACCGGCCAACCTAAGGCAAAACTGGAACAACTCAGACCTGCTGGCGCGAAGGGCGAGGAGAAAACGGCATCGCGGCGAGGGAGCAAATACCAGAAGGTTTTGGATACGGCAAGCAACATTGCTCAGCACAAGAACGTCGAAGATGAACTGATGAGAGAGCATAATCTTCTGCGCACCCTGATAGACAGTATGCCGGATGAAATTTACGTAAAGGATACCGGGAGCAGGTTTGTTCTTTATAATCGTGCCGTGGCACGACACCGGGGAGCGGCAGACGCTGAATCGCTTCTGGGCAAGACGGATTTTGACCTTTACCCGCGAGAGGAAGCCGAGCAGTGTTGCGCGCGGGAGCAGGAGATTATCCGCTCGGGTAAGGGGATTACCAACTTCCTGCAGAAGGGTTTCGACCAGACGGGCAATGAGATAATCGGTTTGACCACAAAGGCGCCCCTGCGGGACAGCAAGGGCGAGATTGTGGGCGTCATAGGCATCAGCCGTAACGTTACCGAGGAGAAGAAGGCGGAAAAGGCGCTGATGGATGAGCGTAATCTGCTTCGGACGCTGATAGATAATCTGCCCGACCAGATATATGTGAAAGATACGGCGGGACATTTCCTGCTCTGTAACGAGGCGGTCGCAAGGCAGGTCGGAAAGACCATCGACCAGGTAATCGGCAAGACCGACTTCGACCTGTTCGACTCCAAGCTCGCAAAGGTTTATGCCGAGGAGGAGGCGCAAGTCGTCCGGACGGGCAAGCCGATGATAAACAAAGAGACCTTCGGCACGGACATTTGCGGCAGGAGCGGATGGGCGCTGGCAACCAAGGTGCCTCTGAAGAACAGCACCGGTCAGGTTGTCGGTATTGTCGGCATAAACCGGGAAATCACGGAGATAAAACAAGCGCAGGCGGAGATACAGAAGCTGGCGAGGTTTCCTTCGGAGAATCCATATCCCGTCCTGCGGGTTCACAAAGATGGGACGGTATTGTACGCCAACAAGGCAAGCGAGGAGCTTTTGAAGGCCAGAGGCAGCAAGGTTGGCGGTGCTGCGCCTGCGGAATGGCATCGGCTGGTGGAAGAGGTTCTGGCGTCGGGTCGCGTGGCAAGAGAGGAAATGGAGCATCAAGGGCGCGTTTTCGTGTTTCGGGTGACGCCGGTTGCCGAGAGCGATTATGTGAATTTCTACGGGGCGGATATCACGGAACAGAAACAGGCCGAGGAGGAGCGGGAGGTGACAATCAAGCTGCTGCGCCTTATCAATTCCGACAATGGGATGCACGAGCTGATGAAACTGGTGAGTGTGTTTCTGAGGGACTGGTCGGGGTGCGAGGCGGTTGGAGTACGGCTTCAGGAAGGGGAGGACTTTCCTTACTTTGTAACAAGCGGGTTCCCGGAAGAGTTCGTGCTGGCCGAGAGCAAGCTTTGCTCAGTGAACGAAATTGGCGAGGTAGTGCGCGACAGCCGGGGCAGAGCGTTCCTGGAATGTATGTGCGGGAACATAATCAGCGGTCGCTTCGACCCATCCAAGCCGTTCTTTACCGGGCAGGGAAGTTTCTGGACAAACAGCACGACCGACCTTCTTGCCGGCACAAACGAATGTGACCGGATGGCAAAAACGCGCAACCGATGCAATACTGCAGGTTACGAGTCCGTTGCACTTGTTCGGCTTCGCGCAGGCAAAGAAACGTTTGGTTTACTGCAATTCAACAGCAAAGAAAGAAACCGGTTCACGGCGGACAAGATTTCACTGTTCGAGCGACTGGCTGACAATCTGGCAATTGGGCTCGCGCAGCGGAGAGCAGAGGAGGCGCTGGCGGAGAGTGAGAAGAGGTTCAGGACGCTGGCTGACGAATCGTTCGACAGCATAGTTATACATGATGGCGGCGTGGTGGTGGAGGCAAACAAGGGATTCTGTGACAAATGGGGCTATGAAAAGTCGGAGGCAGCCGGGCTGCGCGTTGAAGACCTCATCGCCAAAGAGTTGCTGGCGGTGGTAAGGGCGAACATCCGGCGCGGCTGGGGGAAGCCATACGAGGCATTGGCCAAGAGGAAGGATGGCACGACCTTTCCGGTCGAGATATTAGGTAAATCGATAACGTACAAAGAGCGGACCGTCAGGATTGCTACTGCCCGCGACATTACCGAGCGCAAGCGTGCGGAGGAGAAACTGAGAGAGGCGTTTGCGTGGCAGGAGACGATATTCGAGGGTTCGCGCGACGCGATACTAATCACGGATGAGGACTCAAGATTTGTCACCGTCAACAAGGCCGCCTGTGAATTGACGGGCTATTCGAGAGAAGAGCTTCTCAAAATGCGGATTCCCGACCTCCACGCTGAACAGGACCTTACGGCCTACCGGTTGTATCACGGCCGGATAATGGCCGGTGAGCAGATACTCACCGAGGCGAAGATACTGAGGAAAGACGGCTCGAAGGTTGATACCGAATTCAATAATCGTTGCATCGAGATTGCGGGCACCCGTTATATGCACACTTCTGCCCGCGACGTCACCGATCGCAAGCGGGGGGAGCAGACCCTGCGTGAAAGCCAAGAGTTGCTCTCGCTGTATATACGTCACTCACCCATTTACACCTACATCAAGACGGTGACGCCCACCGAGAGCCGCGTACTGCAAGCCAGCGATAATTATCAACAGATGATCGGCATCCCGGGTTGGGATATGGTGGGCAAGACCATGGCGGAGCTGTTTCCGGCCGAATTCGCAGCGAAGATTACCGCCGACGATTGGGCCGTCGTTGCCAATAGTGAGGTGCTGATACTGGATGAGGAATTGAATGGCCGGAGCTATACCACCATCAAGTTCCCGATTGTCCAGGGAGATAAAACCGTGCTGGCGGGTTACACCATCGACATCACCGAGCGCAAACGCGCGGAGGAGGCGCTGAAGAAAAGCAATCAGCTTTTGAGGGATACCGGAGAAATGGCAAAGGTCGGAGGTTGGGAGCTTGACCTATCGACCAGGGAGGTCTTTTGCACGGAAGAGACCTGTCGGATCCACGGAGTCGAGCCGGGATATAAGCCGAAGCTGGAAGAAGCCCTAAATTTCTATGCGCCCGAATCCAGGCCAGGTTTAGAGGCAGTATTGAAGAAAGCTGCGGAAACAGGCGAACCATACGATATTGAGTCCCTTTTCATTCCTTCAGGCAGCAAAGATAAGATTTGGGTGCGGTCGCTTGGAA
>CAYGVZ010000215.1:0-5284 GCA_964353475.1 uncultured Pirellulales bacterium
CCCCGTGAGATAATTTCTGTCCGTTGGATGACTTCCTGTTCAACGGGTTTTTATCTCACGGGGAGGAAAGTCCGAGCAGGACAGGGCACGGTGATGGCTAACGGCCACCCCCCCTCTGCTTTCTTGCGAAAGCAAGAAGAGGGGGAGGGATAGTGCCACAGAAAATACACGGCTGACGTTGCGAGAAATCGCAGCAAGCAAAGGTGAAATGGTGCGGTAAAAGCGCACCGCGGGGTTGGCGACAATCCCGGCACGGCAAACCCCACCGCCTGCAAGACCAAGTATGCCGGTGCTTTGCCCGAGCAATACCGGCGGGTAGGTCGCTCGAGTCCCGATGTAAATCGGGACCAAGATAAATGACTGCCCAAGACAGAACTCGGCTTACAGACCCGCTCTTTCGATTTTCATCCGCCACACTTACGGCGGATTCGACTTGCACTTACACCGAGGGAGACCTTAACACGGGTTCTTTCTCAGGGGCCTTGCGTATGCACTCCTGCGTCGCCGAGCCAAGCCATAGCTTAATGGTCGCAATATCGCCTTCGATTACCAGGCGAAGCCGGCCCCTGTTGAAACTGGGATGCTGGAACTCCAGCCCAAACTCGTCGCTCAGCCGCGCCGCAAGGGCAGGCGAGGCATCCAGCTTCACCAGTGCTGCTTCAATTGCCTGGTTGACCATCATCCCCCCGACTTCTATCGTCTTGTTGTCCGGGGCAACCTCTTTAACGTCCTTTCGCGTGGTTTCCAGTATGTTCTTTAATATGGCGATGCGCCTTGCGTTCTCATTTGCGTATGGCTCATCAAGTACCTTGCTGTCTAAGACCGCTTGGCAGTCAAGAGACAACCCCTCCCACGGCTCGACAAACAATCGCTTCGGCCTTTCATCCGCTATCAGCACGTATTTGCGACGCGCCACCAGCTCATTTTCGTCAAAGCCAACCATAGTAAGCCAGACCTTGCGTCCCGCCTTTTTTTCTCCTGCTGAGACGACCACGCTTTTACTCTGGCTGACAAGCTCGTTTTTTGCCCTGCCGATGGTCGCCAGCACATCGGCGCTTGTGCTGGTTTTAAGCTGAATAGCTTCGTATGCGGCGTAAATCTGCGCATCAGGCGGCGGCCCTTCGGGCTTCGCGAACTCCACTACCGAACAACCCAACAGCGCCAAGCATAAAACCATCGTACAATACAGGGCAAAGTTAGCCGTTCTCTTCTTCATATTTGTCACCGCGATGCCCGATTAAATCAGACCTCTTTCACGTCAATCCACTTCATCATCCTGCGAAGTTTTCGCCCGACCTTTTCCAGTTTGCCGTTGTAGTCCTTTTTGTACAGCGAGTTGAACTTCTTCAGGCCGCCCTGGTATTCCGCCATCCACTCCTTGGCGAACTTGCCGCTGGTTATTTCTTTGAGTATCTTTTTCATCTCGGCTCTCGTGCGACTCGGGATTATTCGCTGCCCGCGCGTAAGGTCGCCGTACTCCGCGGTGTCGGAGATGCTGTACCTCATATAGCTCAGTCCCCCTTGGTACATCAAATCGACAATCAGCTTCACCTCGTGCATACATTCGAAGTATGCAATCTCCGGCTGATAACCCGCCTTGACAAGCGTATCGAAACCCGCCTTAATTAGAGACGACAAACCCCCGCACAAAACGCACTGCTCGCCGAACAGGTCTGTCTCGGTCTCTTCCTTGAACGTCGTCTTGATTATGCCCGCCCTGGCGCCGCCGATGCCAGCGCCCCAGGCAAGAGCCGTGGCCAGCGCATCGCCGGTCGCGTTCTTCGCCACGGCAACTAAGCACGGCACGCCGCCGCCCTTGACGAACTCGCTTCGAACCAGATGTCCAGGCCCCTTGGGGGCTATCATAACAACGTTGTTATGTTTCGGCGGCACGATGTACTTAAAATGAATGTTAAAGCCGTGACAGAATCCGAGCGTCTGCCCCGCGACGAGATTTGGCTCGATGTGTCCCTTATAGACCTTTGCCTGAATCACGTCCGGCAGCGTCATCACAATCAGGGCGGCGCCGTTCATCGCCGTCTCAACGTCGGTCGGCATAAAGCCATGCTGCTGCGCCAGCTTGTAGTTCGCCGTTCCGGGCAGCTCCGCGACCGCAACCTCTATGCCGCTGTCTCGCAGGTTCAAGCTGTGTGCGTGTCCCTGGCTGCCGTATCCAATAATCGCAACCTTCTTGCCCTTTAATGCGTCTATCGGCGCATCCTTCTCGTAAAAAATCTTCAAAGCCATTATCTGCTTCTCCTCATAACTCAAACACAAAAGCTGCCCGCGCGAGACCTCTCGCGCCGAGCGTCGAGCGGTCCCGACGTTATGTTCGGCGTGCGTTCACCGAGCGACCGTATCTGCGTTTCCTGTTTATCAGCTTGCGTCCCTTTTTGGTCCGCATACGAACGCGAAAGCCGCACTTACGTTTCCTCTTTATTCTGCTCCATCTCGGTGTTTCCAAACTCTTGCCCTTTCACAAAATGTGCTCAACAACTGCGTTTAACAGGTCTTACATTATAACCCGATTTGCCCGGCGGGCAACGAATTAGCGGCTGTTTTTTCGCGTCCGCCTTATTCACCCGCCTCTTTCGACTGGCGGGGCATCGCTATCGTTCCCGTCCGCGCAACGCTTTTTATGCCGTAGGGCTTGCAGACGTTGATAAACGCCTCTATCTTCTCTTCAGGCCCGCTGACCTCCACCATCACGAACTTGTTGCCGATATCGACGACCTTGCCCTCGAACATCTCGATAACTGAGAATATCTCCGGCCGTTTCTCCGCCGGTGCGCTGATTGAAATCAGCATCAGGTCGCGGGCAACCACCGGTTGCCCCACGAAGTCCTGTACCTTCACAACCGGAATAATCTTTTCGAGTTGCTTGCGGACCTGCTCGACAACACGGTCGTCGCCGACCACGACTATCGTCATTCGGCTCAGGTCCGGCTCTTCCGTCCTGCCCACGACAAGCGAGTCGATATTAAACGCCCTTGCTGCAAACATCCCGGCCACATGCGCCAGGACGCCCGGCTTATTCTCAACTAACGCACTGATTATGTGTTTCATAGCTTTTGCCTTTTCACTTTTGCCTTTTTATTTCTTATCAGTGTAATCAGTGTAATCTGTGTAATCTGTGGTTTCTTTGTTATGCCATACTCTCCAGCAGGTCCAGCCCGTCCATTTCGCTCAAGCTCTTGCCCGCCGGCACCATCGGCCAGACATTCTCCTCCCGCTCGACGTGAAAATCAAGCACGCATGGCCCTTTCTCGCCAAGCGCCTTCTTTATCGCTTTTGGCACGTCCGCCTTCTTGTCGATGGTAATACCGACCGCACCAAGCGCCTCGGCAACTCGTGCATAATCCGGGTTGGCCAGATAACTCTTCGAATAACGCTTATTGTAGAAAAGCTCCTGCCACTGCCGCACCATACCCATATAGCCGTTGTTCAAAATGCAAACCTTTATCGGCAGCTCGTACTGAACAGCCGTTCGCAATTCCGTCATCGTCATATTGAAACTGTGGTCGCCGTCAATATCAACGACCGTCGCATCGGGTTTGGCTATCTGCGCGCCTATCGCCGCAGGCAGACCGTACCCCATCGTCCCAAGACCGCCGCTGCTTATAAACTGCCTCGGCCTGCGGAACTTGTAAAACTGCGCAGTCCACATCTGGTTCTGCCCGACGCCCGTTGTGACTATCGCATCGCCGCCCGTCAGCTCGCAAATCTGCTCAATCACGTACTGCGGCTTAATCGTCGTCGCCTTGCGGTCATAGCCAAGCGGATACTTCTTCTTCCACTGCGCAATCTTCTCAAACCACTCTTTGCGCTCGCGGCGCTCGACCTCTTTAACCAGCTCCACAAGAATATATCTTGCGTCCCCGACAACCGGGATATCCGCGCGAACGTTCTTGGCGATGCTGGCCGGGTCAACGTCAATATGTATTACCTTTGCGTTGGGCGCGAAGGTCTTCACCTTGCCCGTAACACGGTCATCAAAACGCGCCCCGATTGCTATGAGCAGGTCGCATTCCTGGACGGCGTAATTGGCGTATGCCGTGCCGTGCATTCCTAACATATCGAGCGACTCGTCTCTGTTCTGGTCGAAACTTCCAAGCCCCAGCAGCGTCATCGTAACAGGCAGATGCGCCTTGTCCGCCAGGGCGCGAAGCTCTTCCGCTGCGTTGGCGCTTATTATGCCTCCGCCCACGTAGAGCACAGGGCGCTGCGACTTGTTTATCGCCGCCGCCGCCATCGATATCTGCCTGGCGTGTCCCTTCGTCCTGACTTTGTAGCCCGGCAGCTTCATCTCAGCAGGCCCGCTCGCGTCGTACTTGGCAACCTGAACATCAACGGGCAAATCAACCACAACAGGCCCCGGCCGGCCGGTCGATGCAATATAGAACGCCTCGCGGATAACGCGGGCCAGGTCCTTAACGTCCTTGACGATGCTGTTGTATTTTGTAACGGGCCGAGTTATACCGGTCGTGTCGGCCTCCTGAAAGGCATCATTGCCGATAAGCTCCGTCCTGACCTGCCCGGTAATCGCAACCAAGGGAATCGAGTCCATCATTGCCGTCGCAAGCCCCGTAACGATATTGCAGGCGCCGGGGCCGCTGGTCGTCACAATCACACCAACCCTGCCGCTTGCGCGGGCGTAACCATCCGCCATATGACAGCCGCCTTGCTCGTGCCTCGGTATGATGAACCGAATCGGCGCATCATACAGTTTGTCAAACAACGGCAGGACCACCCCGCCCGGATAGCCGAACATCACATCGACTCCCTGTTCAATGAGCGAATCGACAACTATCTGTGAGCCGGTCTTGGCAGGTGGACTGCTGCCCGACTGGGCCGAAGGAGGGGAATCATTGGACATAAAAAGCTCCTTTCCCGATAAACGTATTCAGTTGTTACAGTAAACTACAGTTTCGCAGGCCCTTTCGGAAGGCCAATTGCCCTCATCACAAGGACAACCCGCCTGCCCGAACTTTCAGGCCTAACCATAATCCCACAACTCCACCCACAATTTTCACCGCAAAGGCCGCAAAGCTCACAGAGAACTTCTTTCATTTATCCTCTGCGGTCTCCGCGCGCTCGGCGGTGAATCAAGCCGGGCGGATTTCGGGACCAAACCTGCACGTGTTTCGTACAGATTCGCAACAAGTATAAGGGATACGGCCATCCCTGTCAATTCTTTTCGGCAAGTTCCAAGGGGGCGATTCACCTTCAAAAACATAAATCACATACCGGAATGCGATGCGAAGCCGCATTATTACGCTGAAAA
>CAYGVZ010000216.1:0-5273 GCA_964353475.1 uncultured Pirellulales bacterium
CGAAATCGTCGGATCATCGGGGCCGCCGGTTAGGGGATCTCTGGTTATGAATCTCCCGATCTCCGGATCATAGAAGCGAGCGCGGTTGAACTGGAGGCCGACTTCCTCCTCAAACTCCCGGCTCGTGAATTTATACTTGTTCTCGCTGGAACCGGTCTCAGAGACAACCTTCCCCCAAGCGTCATAAGCGTAGGTCTTTACCTCATTGCCTGCCTCATCGCGATATACCTCAATTACTGCATCCGGGCAAATGATTGCGCACATTGCACAGCCGGTGCAGTCAACCTTCGAGCATCCCTCGGCTACGCTCGGGACAGGCTGGGCGGGGAAATAGCCGTTCCTGTTTGATTTTTTGGAGACAGTGATGCCCTTCTTCGGGCAGACCACAATGCAAAGCCCGCAGCCCTTGCATCGTTCGGAATTGATTTTTATTTTTCCAGCCATTCAACTATCTACAGGCCGGCGACCCTGCCGGTTCGCCGTGCTATTCTAACAGCGCAGTCAAGAGATTGCAAATCGAAAAGACGACCAGCGCGGGTGTCGGCGTCAAGTCAGCAGGGCATCTATTTGCCGGGGCCGGCGGATGGCTGCAATTCGGGCTTGACGAAGATGTAGTAGAGTCGGCCTTCCTGATAGGTCTGGCCTGCGAGCCGGCCGGCGGCATCGCCGACGCCGATGTAGATGTCGCATCTGCCCGCGGCGCGGATAGCACCGCCGGTGTCCTGGTCGAGCGCAAAGCCGGCGTATGGGTTGACAGAGAGCACCCCTGCGATATCGCGGGGCATCCTGGTGGAAACAAGAGCGAGACAGCCGCGGGGGAAAATTGATTTGTCGGTGGCGATTGTTCTGTATGGCGTTACCGGCTCATTCAAGCTGCCGCGAGGCATTGTCTCGGCGGATTCGCGGAAGAATACGAAGCGGGGGTTCAACTGCGTGTAAGTGCGGACGAGGGAGCTATTGGCCTTGAAGTAGTCAATCATCGCCGCCAAACTGAGCTTGTCGGCGGAGATTTTACCTTCCTCAACCAATTGCCTGCCGATGCTGTGATATTCCTGTCCGTTGTTCGCGGCGTAGCCGACCATTATAAGCCGGCCATCGGGCAGGCGGATTTTGGCGGAGCCCTGGACATGGGCGATATAGACCTCGAAAGCATCTGCCAGCCAGACAATCTCCTTGCCGGCTAACATATTCGAATTTTCGATTTCTGCGCGAGCGGGATAGGCAGTCACCTGGCCGTCGGCGGAACGTCTGCCCAAGATTTGGCCGTCGTCGCCTTTAACAAGGTCATCGGGCTGGCCGTAGAGCGGGTACTGGAAACGGTCGGTTCGCACTGTTGAGCCGTTGAATATCGGCGTGTAGTAGCCGGTAAAGAGGACGGTACCCATATCATCACAGCCCACCGACTCATAAACGTCAAAATCGCGGCGGATAGCCTCGTTGAACTGCTCCGCCGGCATACCGGAATCAAGCAGTTGCTTAAATGACTTGAGTGAATCGACCGCCCGCGAGTGCGCTATGTCACCATAAGGGTAGAATCTCTGGCTCGAGGGCTTGTTAAGGTAGCTCAAACTGCGGTCGATGGCCTCTCGCAGGCCGGCAATGTCGCCGCAGGCGGCGGTAAAGTCGGGGATTTGAGCCGGGTCGGTGATTTTGCGAAGCGCAAGCCGGCCGGGCAATAAGGGCCTGTCGTAATCGGGCTTAACGACAATGCCGGAAATGCGCTGTTTTTGACAACCGGCCAGGATTGACATTGAAACCATCAATACCGAAAGCAACAAACATATCCTTTTCATACATCGCTCCATAAGAACGGCACATAGTTATTACAACCACTATTCTATATTTCGGCCTGGAGCCGGTTTTGACTCAACAGGCAATTACAGCGGCTGTGTTTCGCACTGCAAATGGCATGCGCGCGCTTGCCGAATCGGCAAAATTATACTACAGATTGGCCAAATAGTGCTGCAAAATGCCGTTCTATATCCGCCCATCGCTGTGTACAATTTGAGCGGCCGGCAAAAACAGAAGAATGGAGAACGGAAATGACCAGCAGAGAACGTATCCTGAATGCAGTCAATCACAGGAAAGTTGATCGAGTGCCGGTTGACCTCGGCGGCACTTTTTGCAGCAGTGCGCACGTCAGTGTCATAGCGAAATTGCGGAAGGCCCTTGGCCTGAAAACCGGGCCGGTCAAGGTCATTGACTGCTACCAGATATTAGGCGAAACCTCGCCAGACCTGATTGAAGCCCTGGGACTTGACGTCATTCCGATTCCCTCGCGGCGCAATCTGTTCGGCTTCGAGAACACCGACTGGAAACCCTGGAGGACGTCCGACGGTACCGATGTGCTTGTGCCTGGCAAGTTCAATACGAAACCGGAGGCAAACGGCGACATCCTGCAGTATCCACAGGGGGACAAATCTGCGCCGCCGTCGGGCAGAATGCCAAAGGGCGGCTACTATTTCGACACCATTATACGCCAGCAGCCAATCGACGATTCGAAACTCAATCCGGAAGATAACCTCGAAGAATTTGGCCGCCTGAGCGATGACGACCTGAACTATTACCGGAAGCACGCGGACAATCTCTATTCGAACACCACCCTTGCGGTTTCCTGCGGCTTTGCCGGAATGGCCTTCGGCGACATCGCCCTTGTACCCGCGCCCTTCCTCAAAAACCCCAAAGGCATCCGCGACATCGAGGAATGGTACATCAGCACACTCACCCGGCGAAACTACATAAAAGAGGTTTTCGAACGCCAGGCCGATATCGCGCTGGCTAATCTCAAGCTCGCGTATCAGGCGGTGGGCGAGAAAATTCAGCTCATCTGGATGGACGGAACCGATTTGGCAAGCCAGAACTCGCTCTTTTGCAGCCCCGATACTTACAGGGATTTGTATCTGCCCAGCGCGAAAAAACTCAACGACTGGGTACACGCCAACACAAAATGGAAGACAATCAAGCACAGTTGTGGCGGATGCGAGCCGCTCATAGACGGTTTTATCGAGGCGGGCTACGACATACTCAACCCCGTCCAGTGCTCGGCAAAAGGTATGGCGCCTGAGCACCTGGTGGAGAAATTCGGCGACCGCATCGTCTTCTGGGGCGGCGGCGTCGATACACAGCAGGTACTGCCTTTCGGCACGCCCGACGAGGTCGAGCAACAGGTCAAAGAACGCGTGAAGATATTCGCCCGGAAGAACGGGTACGTCTTTAACACAATTCACAATATCCAGTGCGGCACTCCCGTTGAAAACGTTCTTGCAATGTTCAGGGCGCTGGGCAGAGGTGTATGAGAATGGAGAAGGTTGGTATGGTGCGAGTTGAAATAGCGGCGGCGGCCGCGCTGCTGTTGGTCGTTACCGGTTGTGGTCCATGCAGGAACCACATCACTGTGTTGCGTGGTTCACGGCAGGTGCTCAATCTTAACGGAACCTGGCAGGTCGCCGAGGGAGAGATGGATGCGGCGCCTGAGCGGCTTGAGCATAGTGTCCCCGTTCCGGGGCTTCTGGATATGGCTGTGCCCGCCTTCGAACAAGTTGGATTCAGGAGCGACAAGCGACAGGCCTTCTGGTACAGGCGAGAGTTTGACATCGCCGGGCCGGTCGGCGATGTTGCGATACTGAAAATTAACAAGGTGAGGTACGGTACGAAGGTCTTTCTAAACGGCAGGGAGGTTGGTGAGCACAGACCCTGTTTTACGCCGGGCTATTTCGACGTGCGCGAATATCTCAGGGGCGATGGGAAGGTGAACGAGCTGGTTGTACGCGTCGGGGCAGATCGCGAGGCCGTCGGCCGGGAGATACCGAGCGGGCACGATTTTGAAAAGTATAAGTACATACCGGGGATTTATGACGACGTGACGCTGACGCTGAGCGGCTATCCATATATCGTTAACGTGCAGGTTGCGCCGCAGATAGAAAAACAGTCGGCGAGAATCATTGCTGAAGTGAATGCAGGAGCGAAAGGCCGCAAGGTTGAGCTTGTCTATGCCGTTTGCGAAGTCAAATCGGGAAAGGCCGTGGCAACCGGGACAAGTCCGGCAGTGAAGGCGGGTAAGAACGGGACAGCGACATTGGATTTCGAGATACCCATACCGGGCTGTCGATTGTGGTCGCCGGAGGACCCGTTTCTTTATTCACTTGAGTTGAGCACCGCATCCGATGACTACAAGACCCGGTTTGGGATGCGATCGTTCCGGGTCGATAAGGATACCGGCAGAGCGATTGTGAACGGCAAGACGTATTTTATGCGGGGGACGAACGTCTGCATTTATCGTTTCTTTGAGGATGCGCCTCGCGGCGATAAACCCTGGCGAGCCGAGTGGGTACGTCGCCTTCACAGACAGTTCAAACATATGCACTGGAATTCGATTCGGTACTGTATCGGATTTCCGCCGGAGGTATGGTACGAGATAGCCGACGAGGAGGGCTTTCTGATTCAGGATGAGTTTCCGATATGGGCGGGGATAGAGCACGTGTCCGCAGAGCAGATTGCAACAGAATATAAGGAGTGGATGAGGGAGAGATGGAATCATCCCTGCGTTGTGATATGGGATGCGCAAAATGAGACGGTAACGCCTGTGACGGGACAGGCAATCTCGGCGGTCCGCAATCTGGATTTGTCAAATCGGCCGTGGGACAACGGCTGGTCCGCACCGCAGCGCGAGGATGACGTTATAGAAACCCATCCATACCTTTTTCCCGAGTACAGGGATAAGGTTGTGCCCAGCGAGCGAGGGCCGTTGGCGGACAAGCTCACGAGATTCCGGATACCGGGCAACGGGCCAGGCGAGCACAGCCAAACAGGCAGACGTTTCCGCAATCCAATCATTATAAATGAGTACGGCTGGCTGTGGCTCAACCGGGATGGCACGACAACGACGTTGACAGAGGATGTTTACAAAAACATCCTCGGCAAAGATACGACCGTTGAGCAGAGGCGGCGATACTACGCCAGGACTCTGGCAGCGAAGACGGAGTACTGGAGGTGTGGCCGTCTTTGCGCCGGCGTGCTTCATTTCTGCGGCCTGGGGTATTCCCGCTCCCCGAAGGAAAAGGGCGTCCCGCCGGGGCAGACCAGCGACAACTTCATTGATTTGGAGACGCTCGAATACGAGCCGTTTTTCGAGCAGTACGTTCGCGACTCGTTTTCACCTGTCGGGCTTATGATTGCCAGGTGGGATAACAGGTACCAGGCCGGGGCCGAGCTTGATGTCCCGGTATTCGTTATCAATGACCTTTATGAAGCGTGGTCGGGCGATGTCAGGGTGT
>CAYGVZ010000217.1:0-5244 GCA_964353475.1 uncultured Pirellulales bacterium
TCTGCTCAGCATCACTTGGACTGCTGCTTTCCATTCTAAAGATCCCCCACGTCAGAAGATGAAATAGTTCGTGGGCAAGGTCATAGTTTCTGCGCCACGGAGCATTCTTGTTATTCAAGAGAATTGCTGGACCAAATTCACCTGAGACAGTAGAGATAGCACTACCCGTGAACTTCAAATGGAATATCTTAACATAGTATTTCTCTTCCAGAATCTTTTTCAGAGAGGTGCTTGGTATATCCCCGAGGCATAATTCGTTTTGGACTTTTCTTGCAAACGATTCTGCTTGAGGCCAACTGAATTGACCGAGGTTCGCAACATCCGGCTGGGGTAGCCTCGCTGCCCTTCGTTCCCCTGTGCATAACTCCAGCTTGTGATATTGCTCGCATAACTGCGCGAAGTCGCTTTCGACTTTTTTCCGCTCACCTTCTTCTGGCGGGTCACGCCAAAGCATTACTGGCTCAGCAGGTAACTTGTCCGTCAGGAAAAAATCTATACCTCTCTTATATACCTCTGCCAGCATGCTCAACTGAGAAAACTTTGGCTCACGTTTCCCATTTTCGAATTCGCTAAGGGAAGAGGCCCCAACACTGCCACCACATTGGGCGGCTGCCTTTTCAAGAGTATAGCCGACGGCCTCTCTTGCGATTCTTAATCTTGCCCCAATGTCCATTTTGCGACCTCCTTCTACTTTTCAGAATATTATACTATATAAGTCGGCTCTTTGGCAAGATAATTTTCTTAAATTCAGAAGATTTTCTTATCTGGCTGTAGTAGCTCAAGTTATAGACCTCAATATGGACGCACAGTTGGTTTGGCGCAGGTATGGGTGTAGTTTATGAAGAAGTATCGCAGGGAGTCGATGGGGTGGTCGTATAGGCCGTCTTTGAGGGGCAGTTCAGCGTTGCCGGAAGCACCATCGGGATAATGGTAGCATTGCAGGGCCTCAATCAGCCGAGGGCATCGCGGCGAAATAACAAGTCGGCTCTTGCCGTCGCCGGCACGAATTGCCCTTCTAATAAGTTCAATGCCTTCCTGAATCGCACTCCTGCGGTATCGCACGTTTATTCCAATTGCCCTTAGTTCGCGCACCGCGCTTGTCCCCGTTACATCGTTTGCGCCTGCACCGGCCGGGTCGCAAAACGTCGCAGCCACCTTCATCTCGCCGCCCGGCGTTCGACTCTTCATCTCTGCTGCGTGGACGTCGATTGTCGCCCTTGCCTGAACGTACTCATCTACTACGCGCACAACGCCATCGCTATCCACCTGAATCCACAGACACACAAATGGATTTACATAGCCAAAATCAAGCGAGCGATACAACGGCAGATTGGGGTCGTAATCTATGGGCCTGACGTGCGCAGCCCGGTCAAATTCGTCAAAGACGACATTTTCCAGGTTTGGTTTTCTGCAAAGCATTTCCGCCTCCCAGCCAGCCCTGCTTGCCCGCCGCATCTGCGTAATGCAATCGTCAATCTTCAGGTAGCCGTCTGCTTGTTTTGCCTTGCCGCCGCAATCGCCCCATAGCGGGCATTGTGAGCAGTTTCTGTCAGTGCAGCGTTCAATCGTCTCCCACAGGCACCATTTGAAAACGGGCGTGCCGATTTGCTGGGCCGATGAGACGATTTTCTGCATAAGCCCGTATGGCTTGTGCATTGTGCTTATTGTCTCCATACCCGCGATAATCGAGTCCGTACTCTGCGTGGTGAATTTCGCCGCCGCGAAGACGTCTTCATCGAACAGTTCGACCTCATCGCATCGCAGTTTTTGGATGTGCTGGCCGCGGACGCTTTTTGGCGATTGTGTCAGCACCTCGACTGCCGAGCCGTTGCTGAAACTGCACTTTCCTTTGCGAATCGGCCCTGCGAGGAATTGCGAGAAGCCGTCCCCCAGGAAGCCGATCAAATACTGGTACATTCGGCCTGCCTGGTCTTCCGACCCGCCTAAAATTCGCACCTGGCAGCCGGCCTTGAAAATACAGTCCAGCAGCGTTGCTGCCGCAGCTATTTCGGTCTTGCCTCCGCCGCGATTTGCCCAGACCACACAGTCCGCATTAAGCGGTCTGTTCTCGGCAAAATCAATGCTGAAGCTGTGCCACAGATAGTCGAGGGGACTATTGTGCTCCGGGCAAATCTTCTTGTCCGGCACATCAATACCCAGGAAAACCTTGACGTAGTTCCTGAGGTCTTTTCTTGCGCCGGGCCTGGTGTGTTGAATTACATCGTATAGTTGCTGTGCCGTAACGGCAGAAAGATTGGAATGTACAGGCGATTGAGTTACCAAGAGGAAACCCTCCATCCAAACCTTCCCGCTCTCCCAAAACGGGTGGTATTATACCATACCTTGTCCCCAATCGCAACTAAAAACCGCCCGTGTGCGTCGATGATAAAACAGTGTGAGATCCTGATGTGCCAGTTTTCCAGACAGGCCGCTCTGGAATCCTTGCCCCATCTGACATACAATTCTCGTCGGCAGGACCTAAGATGTTCAGCAGCCCCGCCCCCGGGCCTGCTTGATATTCACGTTCTATGTAAAGGAGCTTGCGATGAAGCGGCAAATTACGGATTATCGGCTTTGTTTGATTGTGGGGCTGCTTCTCACAGCGGCAACGACCAATCTCGGCTGTGCAGACAGGGCAGCGAACCGAATAAAAGGGCCGTACAGCTTTGCTGCCGAAATTGTTCCCCGCGTCCAGGTGCTCGCTATGCTGCCGGAAGACACCGAGCTGGCCCCTGCTTACCTGGGGATTTGTGCTTATCTAATCCAGGACAGCAACGGCGGTCACGTCCTCATTGATTCCGGCGCTCAAAACCAGACAGAAACGCTTGTGCGCCTGTTAGCCGCCCAGAACGTCAAGCCGGCCGACATCGAAATGGTTGTCTGCACCCACGCACACAGCGACCATGTCGGGGGATGCGCCTTCTTGCAGCGACAGGGTGCCAGGATTGCCATACATAAATCGGCAGGTGAGTTTATCGATGCAACGCCTCCGCTTCGAGACCCAAATGTCAGACGCTCAGCCGGTAACGACCTATCTGTCCAACCATTTAGACCCGATGTTCGATTCTCCGATGGCGACATCTTGCGCGTCGGCGATATCGAGCTGCGCGTTGTGCACACGCCGGGCCATACGCCTGATTCCTGCTGCTTCGTGCTGAACCTGCCGGGCCAGACCGTCCTCTTTGCCGGAGACCTCTATGGCTGGTACATAATCGAGTGGGGCTCCGACCAGAAGCAGATGCTGGCCTCAGTCAGAAAGGCCCGCAACATCGGAGCCGATTACGTCTGTTTCGGTCATTACCTTGCCAATGACGGCCTTCCCGGCTTCTGGGACAAACTGGAGGAATCCGTTGCCGACGGCATCTTTCAACTGGTCGATAGGCATCATTATTCGCCCTATATCTCGCGCAGCGGCAAGAAGGTGCTGGAATCCAGACCCGATAAGTAAAAGCCAGCCGACAACGAAGAACCTTGCAGCGCAATGATTTACTTCCCGAGGCGGTATTCATACATTGAGTAACCGATGCTGCGTGAGGCGGCGATAGTTTCCGGGTACGGCGTGTCGGCGATATCAACAAAGCCGATTTGGTAGTTCTCGCCGTCGCCCCTGCCGGTAGTTGCCTGGTCCTGATACTGGAACCAGTGCGTACCGATGATGGAAGGATTTCTCAGTGCGCCGCGGACGTAGTTTGTATAAGCCCAGGCCCGGTCGGCCTGGTCCTTCACGGGCTTGAGGCCGGGATGGAACATACCCCTGTCGAGCGCGCCGAAATGAAATTCGCCGACAATGATGGGCTTGTCGATATCGTCCGGCAGGCGCCTGTCCCCGATGTCATATTCGTAGAAGTTATAGCTCACAACATCGCAGAACTTGGCGGCGGCCCTCGCCGCACGGCTGTTGCCCCAGGCGAATCGGCAGCCCAGATAGAGATGATTCGGAGCGATTTTCCTGACCTCCTCGCGGACGGTCGCAAAGTATGTCTCGGCGGTCTTGGTGTAGAAGGCCGTCAGGTCTTCCCTCGCCCTGTTCACATCGGGCTTATCCTGACAGGCAAGAAGCAAATTCCATTCGCCGTGCGATGTCCCCCACACGGCGTTAAGTTTTTCAATTGAGCCATACCTTGCCTTCAGGTCTTCCACAAATACTTTTTTGGCCGGCTGTACTGCCGGCGATGCGAGCGTCGCCAGGGCAAGCGAGGTCTCATCGCCCCACGCAAGCTCGTTGTCAACGAAGTAACCGATGCACCACGCATCGCCCGCACTCTTTTCCTTCTCGCGTTCAAGGCGGTTGCGCAGGGCAGTCCTGAAGTTCGCATCGAAGACATCGTAAAACTTGCCCCAGTAGCCCTCGGAGCCCTCGATTTTGGGCGCGTTGTAGCTGATGGTGGCGACATAGGGCGTTTTTCGCATCAGATAGACCCCCTCATCCGACCAGTTGCCGATGGTGTTGAGTCCCCATCCTCGCAGCCGCTTATGCGCCATTTCGCCGCTCTGCACCCGCCAGTTCTGTCCGTACTTGTGCAGGAGATTTGCACCTGCGAAGTTGAAGGTTCTATATTCGCCGCGGCCTTTATAGAAACCGTGCGGCGCCCAGGAGGCCTTGCCGTAGAATTGCGCGAATTCACCGGCATCGTCCGGCAGCCAGGCAAAGTATTTCTCGCGGTCGGTTACGGGAGTCGCATTTTCCATTCGGACACAGTCGATGCCGTGCGACCAGAACAAGTACCCATCCGGGTCAACGAACCACCATTTGCCGTTGTATTTTTCCACGCGGAAGAAGCCGGTTACATTGAGCTTCGGCCCCGCCTTATATCCGCCAAACTTACCCCAGTCGGCAGGTTCCGGCTTTTCCGCCAGTTCTTTCCGCTCTTTTTCCCTTTGCACCGCAAAATCGGCTTCGTTGTGGATTTTGCCCGGCCAGTCATTGTGCGCAAATTGCCCGAAGGGGTCGACGAAAGGTATGAACGTGGCAGCTTCGTAAATTGTCGGCTGGCCACCCGCCCGGATATTATCAATTTCAAACTGTGCCTCCTCTGTCCAATCATTCAGGAAGATAGACATCCTCGCAACATTGGCTGGATTCAATGTCCCGCGGTCGCCTGGCGCGGTTCGCATACCGACAATCTCCGTCGGCTTATCTAATATGAATCGAGTCGGAAAAAACCAAACGGTAAGCGTCTCTGTCCCGCCTGCAGGCACACCGACGCTTTCGGTAATGCTGCCCTCATTGTTGTCGGTTACGCT
>CAYGVZ010000218.1:0-5233 GCA_964353475.1 uncultured Pirellulales bacterium
CCCTGGACAAGGAACACGCCGCCGACGGCTATGGGTATTGCGTCTTCGGCCAGGTATTGGTCGGTATGAACCTGGTTGACCAGATAGTCCAGTTGCCTCTCTGGCCGAAGTCCCAGGCAAACGGGCTGCCCACCTGCCCCAACTATAACGGCAACTGGGTATATACGTACAGAATCGAAAATCGCTTCTATGTCGGCAACGACGGCAATGATGCCGCCGGCTTAGGCACCTCCAGTTCTCCCGTCAAGACCATTCAGAAGGGAATCGATTTAATCGGCGAGCTGGGCCACGTAGTTGTCAAGCCGGCAACCTACACCGGCACAGGCAACAGGGACCTCGACCTAAAGGGTAAAGCAATAACTGTCCGCGCAATCCAGCCCCGTGATGCCTACACAGTAACCAAAACGGTTATTGACTGCCAGGCGAACGCCTCAAACAAACACAGGGCCTTCTATTTTCATACCGGCGAAGAACCCAATTCGGTCGTCCAGGGACTTACCATTACCAACGCCTATCACGACAACGGTGCTGCCATATACTGCGACAACAGCAGCCCGACAATAAGAAACTGCACCATCACGGGTAATACAGCCGTCAATAACGGCGGGGCGATTTACTGCTTTGACGGCAACGCGGTCGTTGTAAACTGCACGCTCAACACAAATTCAGCCGGCGTCAGCGGGGGCGGAATCTGTTTCGATAATGACTCCAACGCGACTCTTGGAAACGCCATACTGTGGAGCAATACCGCGCCGGCCGGGCAGGAGATTTCGCTGCTGAGTTCAGCGCACCCGTCAAAAGTGAATGTCTCATACACCGATATTCGCGGCGAACAGGATTATATCAGCAAGGCCGCCGGCTGCACCGTCGCCTGGGGTCTCGGTAATATCGACTTTGACCCCTGCTTCGTGAATGCCGCGGCGGGCGATTTCCATTTGCAGAGTCAGCGCTGGCAATGGCCGGACGCCAATAACACCTGGGTACAGGGCCAGGCAACAAGCCCCTGTATCGACGCGGGCAATCCCGGCTCGCCTCCGTATTTTGAGTTTGGCACAACGAGCGTGCGGATTGATATGGGTTCTTACGGCGCCACAACCAAGGCGAGCATCCCGCCCACCGGGTGGCAGTTGCTCGCCGACATCGACAACGACGGCTTCGTTGACCTGCGCGACTTCGCACACTACGCCCGTTATCATTCATCCGCCGGCAGTGACCTGCCCGGCGACCTCGAGAAAAAGTACACTCTCGGTGTCGTTGGCATGCAGGACCTCGGCAAATTCACCGCCGACTGGCTCGCATCCGCCGCCTGGTACTGGCCCGACAAGGCCGACATCAATGACGACAAGGTCGTCAACTTCAGGGATTTTTCGCTTTTTGCCGACGACTGGCATTCCACCGGCGACGATTTGCCGGGCGACCTTAACGGTGACCTGACCGTTGACTTCGATGACCTGATGCACCTGGCGGGTATGTGGTTGCAGCCGGTCCCGCGATAACCGGCGACTCGTACCTGCCCTCAACATCCTTGTCTAATCACTCCCTGCTGTTACAATGCCCGCGTATGAAGGTGAGGACATTGCACAACTGGGACTTGTCGTACGCACAGGCGAGAGACCTGCAAACGAAACTCGCAGACAAAGTCCGTCTTGTTCCCCTAAGCCCGCCTTCAGGCGGGCCGCGGTTGGTCGCCGGGCTTGACTGCGCAATCTCCAAAGACGGCTTGCGCATCGCAGCCGCCGTCGTCGTCCTCAAACTGCCGGACTTTGGACTTGTCGAAAGCAAAACCGTGGTAAGGAAGCTGGCGTTCCCGTACATACCGGGGTTGCTTTCATTTCGTGAAGCGCCTGCCTGTATTGCCGCCGTGGAAAGGATTGAAAGCTGCCCCGACGTGTTTCTCATTGACGGCCAGGGCATCGCCCATCCGCGGCGATTTGGAATCGCATCGCACCTCGGGTTATTTTTCGACAAACCCACCATCGGCTGTGCGAAAAGTCGGCTCATCGGCGCGTTCGCTGAGCCGGCGTTCAAGAAAGGCAGCTTCAGTCCGCTTACGGACCGCGAACAAACCATAGGCGCAGTCGTCAGGACAAGGGCAAACGTCAAACCAATTTTCGTTTCGGTGGGGAATAAATGTACGCTCGAAGATGCGATTGAAATAACGCTCGCCTGCACAGTCGGTTATCGGCTGCCGGAGCCGACTCGATTGGCGCATCAGTTGGTCAACAAGGCGAAATTGGGGGCCCGTCTCGACTCGGCGAGCGAGTCAAGACGAGGCGGACAGGCGTGAGGCGATTTCAGCCGCGAGTCAGTTTGATAATCAGGTCTTTACGCTTTCGATATTCGGTCAGCAACTGCTTTCTGTCGCCTTGTTCGTAGTCGGCGTACTGAAAGCCGGGGGCGACGGTGCAGCCGAGCAGCGCCCATCTGCCGCCTTCACAAACAAAACTTCCCTGCCAGGTCCCCGCCGGCACAACAACCTGCACTTTCTGGCCTTTGAGGATATCGGGACCGAGCGTGATAATCTCGCTCTTGCCCCGTGGCTGCAATTGAAGCATCGTAACAGGGTGACCTAAGTAGAAATGGAAAATCTCATCGCTCTTGAGCCGATGCATCGCCGAGAATGTATCAGCCGTGAGCAGATACAGTATAGCAGTGCCCAATTCCCTCGGCCCGGCGTATCTTGCGGGCAAATCCGCCTTTTCTATCCTCTCTTTTGCCCTGTACGTTTCGACGTAGAACCCGCCCTCATGCGGCATCTCCTTCATCCGAAACAGTTTTATAATCTGTTCGGCGGTCATTTCTTCTTTTCAGGCAGCGAATCCTTCTCGATATCCGCCCGCAGAATCAGATACGTCATCGCGTCTTTTTCCTCGAGCGCAGCCGCTATCGCCGGTACACCTGACCGTAAAGAAACCTGACTTTTCCACGTGTAGCGCGGCGTCTCCGGAGTCGCAAACTCGTCTCTTCTTTTCTCAAGGATTGTTGTTGCCAGGTTATAGCCGACTAGGATGACTCCATCGGGCGTTACAGACACATAAACATCGAACGTGGTCCCCGTTTCGTATGACCACATTTTTGTGCGGACTTGGCCGTTTGGGTCTTTGCCGTCATATACTGGCACATCGGTCTTATTGCTTGCTCTCGTTTCCCCGTTTTCCTTGTTTCTCACGGCTAAAGTAGCAGTCGCCCTGATGCGACCTCCTTCCTTGCTCTTGAGAATATCGAGGATTTCTGTTGCCGAAGGCGCCTCCTTTTCAAACGGACCTGCTCCCGCCTTGTCGAGGGCGGCGAGTTTGACATCTACTACAAATGCCCTGACGAGTACTCGTACGTCGCTATACGGCTTTTCGACTTTCTGCTGTTCCTGCTGCTCCGCCGCCACAACAGGTACTGTGCCTGCAAGGCAGAAAAACAGTACTGCTGCCGGGACTGTTCTCCAAATCCGCTCCATTGCTTTCTCCTTTCAGAAAAGGTTTTGAAAAATCAGGCAAAACCTATTTGCCTGTGACAACCTTCGCTGATTTTATCACGACCGGCTCAACCGGCACGTCGTCGTACGGCCCTTTCTGCGCCGTGCGCACCGCAGCGATTGAGTCCACCACATCCATTCCCTCAACGACCTTGCCGAAGACGGCGTAGCCGGGATTGCGATAATCAACGTAGTCGAGGTAGCGGTTGTCAACGTGGCTAATGAAAAACTGGCTGGTCGCGCTGTCGGGGTCGCTGGTGCGGGCCATCGCGATTGTGCCGCGTTTATTCTTCAGGCCGTTTTTCGATTCGCAGGCAATCGACGGATGCGTCTGTTTCTCCTGCATATCAGGCGTAAAACCGCCGCCCTGAATCATAAACTGTGGAATGACGCGATGGAAGATTGTGCCGTCATAAAACCCCTCGTTGACGTACTGAAGGAAGTTTGCCGCGGTAACGGGAGCGGCCTTGTCGTCCAGTTCGATTACGATGTCCCCTTTGCTTGTTTCCAGCTTAACCATAATCATTAGTCCCATTTGTGCTCTCTGACTGAATCGAGTATCATCTCGGCGCATTCCATCGCTGCAAGTCCTTCTTCGGCGCTGACCTCCGGCCGCAGCGTCCTGTCCGCAACCGCCCGCAAAAACTGTTCCTGCTCTAAGCGCAGCGGCTCTTTGTCATCCACGTTAAGTTTCTCAATATGGAGCAGGTTTGTCCAGTCGGTCTTGAGAAGTGCGAATTTACCCGCCTTCTTAATCTCCCTGATTTTCTCGACAACGTCGATGTTCGCCGCCGCCGTTATTATAGTGCCCGTTTTCTTGAAATAATCCACACTCAGGTACGCCTGCCTGCTGAACACACGCACTTTTCGCTCGGTCTTCAGCGCCACCCGTGAGGCGGTAACGTTGGCGATGCAGCCGTTCTCGAAGACAAGCCGGGCGTTGCATATATCCTCATTTTCGTCAATGACGGCAACCCCCACTGCATCGACCTTCACTACCCTGCTGGCCGCCAGCGCCAGAATAATATCAATATCATGAATCATAACATCAAGCACCACGCCCACGTCGGTTGAGCGGAATGGATATGGGCTGATGCGAATCGCCTCGATGAACCTGGGCTCGATATTAAGGCGTTTCATCGCCTGGACGACGGGGTTGCATCTCTCGGAGTGCCCCACCGCCGCAAGGCAGCCATTGCGCTGCGCCAGTTCCACAATCCTCCTGCCCTGCTCCACGCTGGAGGCGAGGGGCTTTTCAATCAGCACCGCCATTCGCTGCTCGATAAGCTGCGACGCAAGCTCATAGTGGGCGGACGTTGGGGCCGCGATTGTGGCTGCGTCAACCTTGCCCGCAAGCTGCGAGCAGTCGGCCAACGCCTGGCACCTGTATTTCTTCGCAAGGCGTCCCGCCTTATCCGGGTCGATATCCACAATTGCGACAAGCTCGCTCTGCGGCAAATCGGAATAGACGCGGGCATGTATCTCGCCCATTTTCCCCGCGCCCACAACTGCCGTGCGAATCCTGTTCATTACCTGCGCACCATCCTTAGTCCCTGAACTGCTCCAAGTATCTGCCGTAGCGATGCTCGCTGCTCCTGATTATCGCATCGGTCATTGCGCGGACGTTTTCATCGTGGCCATCCTCTGCCGCTATCGCCCTCGCTGCCTCCAGCAGCGGGACCTTGTTTCGATAGAGGCGCTTGTACGCCTCAAATACCGCCTTCTGCTGCTCCTGGGCTCGGCCGCCCTTCTGGCGGAGCTGGC
>CAYGVZ010000219.1:0-5219 GCA_964353475.1 uncultured Pirellulales bacterium
AGAAGCTCGCGGAGATACTTACAGCCGCAAAGCCGAAAACGCTGACCGTGATTCATATGGAAGTGCCGTGCTGCCACGGCCTTACTTACATCGCAGAACAGGCAATTGCCCGCAGCAAGCTGAAGATGAGTTTTGGGGACGTTACTATCGACTTGCACGGCAATGTAAGCGATACACGAAAGGCGGAATCGCCCTGATGTCTTGTGCAGGACTATGTTATGGATGAGTATGCAAGAAAAGTGATTCTCGACTTCTGGATGACCCTGACGGCGATGTCCCCGTACTTATTGTTTGGATTTCTCGTGGCGGGGGCGCTCTCAGTGCTCGTCTCACCCGCAATGGTCGAAAGACATTTGGGCGGCAGGGGGATATGGCCTGTTGTCAAGGCGTCCCTGTTCGGCGTGCCGCTTCCCTTGTGCTCGTGCGGCGTAATACCCGTGACTGTCTCGCTGTATAAGCACGGCGCCAGCCGGGCGGCTGCCATATCATTTCTGCTTTCGACCCCACAGACGGGCGTTGACAGTATCTTTGTTACCTTTAGTTTGCTGGGGCCTGTCTTCGCAATTTTCCGACCGGTTGCCGCCTTCATCACCGGCATAGTCGGCGGCGTACTGGTGAATGTGTTCGAACCGGTAGCCGCCGGAGCCGCTGAAATGCCTGCCCGCTGCACCGACACATGCTGCAACGGCGGGCACAAACGCAACAAAATTACCGCAGCACTGCGGCACGGCTTCGTTACTTTGCCGCGAGACATCGGCGCATCAATGCTGGTCGGACTGGTTATTGCGGCATTTATTTCAGCGATGGTACCCGACAATTTCTTTGCGGAAAAACTGGGCGCCGGGCTTGTGCCGATGCTGGTAATGATGGCTTTGGGCATACCGATTTATGTCTGTGCCACCGCCTCGGTTCCAATAGCGGCCGTTCTTATCGCAAAGGGCCTCAGCCCCGGCGCTGCGCTGGTTTTTCTTATGACGGGACCGGCGACCAACGCCGCATCGCTTGTTATTATATGGAGGACTCTTGGCGGCAGAACGGCGGTTGTATACTTGATTAGCATCGCCGCCTGTGCGCTTGCCGGCGGCGTGCTGCTCGATTTGCTTGCGGCAGGAGTGGATGCGAAGACAATCGCGCACTGCACCTGGATGATGCCGAGAACGGTCGAGGTTGTCTCGTCGGTTGTTCTCTTTGTTGTTCTCGGCGCCGCAATAATCAAAAGGCACAAACAAGCGGAACAGTAACTAAACATAAACGGTGGTTTTTATGGTTTAATCTGGAGTGCTTTATTATGCTTAAGCGGTCCGACTTACCTCACAGCGGTCACAACAAGCATCTGTGTTACCTTAACAACCTCGCGTATCAGTTCAGTCATCCCAATGAGTACAGGGCCCTTGTGCGGGGCGGTCTATTCCTGTGCAAGATATGCGGGCGGGTGGCTGTAAAGCCGCGGAACCTGTGCAAACCGGTTAGAATGTAAGCTGCGGCGTTGTCGCCCGCTGATGACCCGGCTGCGGCTGGCGTACCATAAATGCGGGACGCATATTACCGGACTGCCTGCTGTCTTGCCGCGGATTGTCCCTAATCACGATTGTCGCCTCTTCCGAAAATCCTTAACCGCTGTTTCCATTATCCTGAGCCGGATGAGGCACTTTCCCCTGAAACACGTGCCGCCTTATGCCGATAAAACTGCAAGTTATCAGAATTGCGAACGGGGATAAAAAATGAAGAACTTGAGACCGGTATTGCTTGTTGAAGACGATAGTGTTGATGCGATGACGGTGAAGCGCGCATTCAAAGACCTGAGGGTCGGCAACGAGCTGGTGCGGATGCCCAACGGCGAGGAGGCATTGGCGTACCTCAATGATGCGGCCAAGCCCAGGCCCTGCGTAATGCTGCTCGACCTGAATATGCCCAAAATGGGGGGCATAGAGCTTCTCAAAGTAGCCAAGGCCGATGAGGAGCTCAGGAGGATTCCCGTCATAGTCCTCACTACGTCCAAGGATGACCGTGACAAGGTTGAAAGTTTCAAGCTGAGCGTGGCCGGCTACATTGTCAAGCCGGTTGACTACAAGAAGTTCGTAGAGGCGATACGTATATTAGACCTCTACTGGACTCTCAGCGAGCTGCCCGAACCCAGCGCTGAAGCGGTAGCCGCAGATATAGAGACGGCTGTTCACGGACAGGTTTAAGGCCTACAGACCCGGCATAATGCTGACTTGCGCCGGCGCACTCAAGGCATCCTTTATTTTGAGGCCACATTAGCCCGGCAGTCCACTCGAAACTACTCTCTTACGGCCATTTCCCCACATAACTGCCTTGCTGATAGGCATTTAAGCTAATAAACAAGCGTGACAAGATACGCCAATTGGCTGATGCGATTTTTCTTATGATAATTATCACTTTTTTTAATTTTCCTCGTATCGTGTGCAAAAACTGTGCTACAATACTATTAGCTGTGCAATGTAAAAGTAACTGACGTGACGGAACACCTAAGGTTGGCACCGCAGTAAGAGCCGGAAGTATCTGCGAAGAAGATGTGAGGGCAGAGCTATGGCCTTGACATTGGTGCTGATATGGTTATTGAGCGCAGTGCTCGCCTATTGCCTCGCCAGGGCAGCATGTGTGGCCGAAGGCAAGACCGGCTGGGACAGACCGACCAGGGAATTTGTTCTTGTCTGCAGCATTCTCCTCGGCCCCGTATTCCTGCTGATTGCAGCGGAGTTATTCCTGATGGCTGAAATCGGCAGGGGCCTGACCGGCGACCACCGCCGCAAGTACAGGGACACCTAATAGATGCCGGATAAAGGGGCGAGCAGGGCGGCAAAACGCAGCGCCGGCGCGCACACTTGCCTGCGCTGGAGTGAGAGAAACTCCTCTATATCCAACCGCCAATGTACCCATGGCACAAACCTTCATCTCGCATCGCCAACCAATCGCATACTCGAACCCGGAGCACTATCGGTGACTTGCTCGATGGCTACATCGTTTGGGATATCCAGGTCAACATCGTAATAAACGGCAGTCATCGGTTTGCCCGAAACCGGCTCAGTATTGTCGGCCCGCACGACTGCGTGATAGAGACCCTTCTTCAAGCCCGAAGTGGATATCGTGTTGGTCAGTGTTTGACTCTTGCCGTTCCCGGTGACGGTCACTGATAGCCAGCCCGGAAGGGTCTTCTGCACTTTCCAAGGCGGCAACTCATCGCTGCCTTTGTTACTGATTGTTATCGTTTCAGAAAGCGTCTGGGCAGCCGTGCCGGTCGCACGCAGCGATACAAGGTACGAATCTGCAACGATGATGGGCGGCAGCGGGAAGTCATTGGTTTGCGAGATGCGAAGCATAGCCACACCATCCGGCGCAACAGTGACGGAAATGCCGCTGGTGTGGGGACCGGTTGTCTGATGCGTCCACAAATTGCGCACGTATAATCCTGCCGTCTTATCGATTCCGATATCCGACCACTCGACACGCACGTCCGCAGCCGATGATTGCTGGTTAAAGACAAGCACGGCCTGGCTTCCATCGTACAAACGCTTGCCGGCCCAGATGCTGGCTT
This sequence comes from uncultured Pirellulales bacterium, assembly GCA_964353475.1. GTDB lineage: Bacteria > Planctomycetota > Phycisphaerae > Sedimentisphaerales > Anaerobacaceae > CAYGVZ01. Next base: position 3,557 of record CAYGVZ010000219.1, read on the forward strand.
TTTCAGGCCTTCGTACAACATGTCCCTGGATACCCAAAGGGTCCTGGTTTACGCCAATCGCTTCGAGGTTAGTCAGTATCTGTATCGTCGATGCCGACATTTTTCGCAGGTCGTTGCCGGCAATGAGCGGCGAGGCCATCATGCACCACATACTGAAGAAGCTGCGGTTCTGTGCCTCGCTCAGCCCGGACATTCCGACAATCATCATATCCGGGTCATTCCAGTGACCGGGACCAGCCCCCTTGTACAGCTTCTCATTGGCGAATGTTATCTTCATCGCGGTTTCCCAGTCCGCACGGCCCGGTCCACAGATATCGCCGGTCGTTCGCCAGAGATGCCCAACGGCGGCGGCCCACCTCCACGGGGCCCCTTCGCCCCATGAGCAGAGGCTGTGGACAACAGGACGTCCGGCGGCGTGCTGCGCATCATGCAAAAGTGTGTATGTTTTGACGACATCCTGACCTTCGGTATTGCACCAGTCGATCTTGATATAATCGCAACGCCAGTCAGCAAATTGACGCATGTCCTCAAACTCGCGGCCCTTGGTGCCCGGCATTGCCTTGCTGCACGTGTGAGTTCCAGCGTCTGTATATAACGCGTATTTAAGTCCCTTTTTGTGAATATAGTCGCCAAGCCCCCGTAATCCGCTGGGATAGCGTTGCAGGTTCGTTGCAAGAATACCGTTGCTGTCGCGGTGGAAACAGATTCCCTCATCGGGTCCCACGAACGAGTAGCCGACGTCGCGCATACCGGAACTGACAATCGCATCGGCCGTCTCTTTGATTAGCTGCTCGTTTTGCGGCTCCTGACCGAACTCGTTCCACGGATACCAGCCCATAGGCGGGGTTTGTGCCAGTCCATCGTCCGATGCGTGGTCCTTTGGTAAAGGTTCTCCGGCCCAGGTCGTTAAGGTGCAGCACGCAACAGCAATCCATACTCCGACCGTTATCACCGTCATTTTTCTCATCGTCTGTTTCCTTTAAGAAAGCCGATTAAGCCGCTTCGACTGTGATAGTGACAGTATCGGTGCCGACGATGCCATCGTTGTCGGTTACGCCGAGTGTTACCGTGTATGCGCCCGGCTTGTCGTAAGTATGACTGACGTTTGCGCCGCCTGCGTGGTTGCTTCCGTCGCCGAACTGCCAGCCGAATGATGATATTGTGCCATCGGGGTCGGATGAGCCGGCGCCATTGAAATTGACCGTCAGCGGTACACGACCTGAAACCGTACCGGCCTTGATGCGTGCCGCCGGCGGCTTATTCCTGGTTTTGATACCGAGGTAAGGTGCCATTGCCTCAAGCCACCCCTCCGCTATCTTCGTATCGCCCGCCTGATTTGGATGAACCCAATCGACCGTATGTGTCCCCGGCTGATTCGGGTCGCTTATCCACCCTCTTGTGTGGTCAACAGCGATAACCGGCGAATCCTTTGTGCTCTTTTCCGATGCAAGTCGTCTTAGGGCATCGCCTAACGCCGGGAATTCCTTCCATTCTTCCAGGGGCAGCCCCACAAAGACAATGACCTTCGGATTGTCGGCCCGCAGGATATCAACAATCCGGGCAATGTCATCTTTTGTGCTCGAGACGCTCTGCCCGGCGCCGAGGTCATTCGACCCGAGCAGTACCAGCGCGATATCCGGTGTGTAGCCGCTTAACCAGCCCG
>CAYGVZ010000220.1:0-5217 GCA_964353475.1 uncultured Pirellulales bacterium
ATATTGCCCGCGAAGTCGGCGCATACCACGTCAGCGACATTGCTCACATCGCAGGACTCGGCGTCGGCGGTATCCACCCAAGTCCGGTCCCTTATGCCGACATCGTTTCAACCACCACCCACAAAACCCTTCGCGGTCCACGCGGCGGTATGCTCCTGTGCAAGGCCCTCCACGCGGAAAAAGTTGACCGCTCCGTCTTCCCCGGCCTGCAGGGCGGCCCTCATATGCACAACATCACCGCTATCGCCGTCGCCCTGGCCGAAGCCGACACCCCTGAGTTCGCTGCTTATGCAAAACAGATTGTGAAGAATTCAAAGGCAATGGCCGAAAAGCTCCTCGAATATGGCTTCAACCTCGTCTCCGGCGGCACCGACAATCACCTGATGCTGATTGACCTGCGCAACAAAGGCATCCCCGGCAGGAAACTCGCAAGGGCGCTCGACCGAGCCGGCATCATCACCAACTGCAACTCAATACCAAATGACCCGGCTCCGCCATTCAATCCATCAGGACTGCGCATCGGCACTCCTGCCATCACCACTCGCGGAATGAAGGAAGAGCAGGCCGGGCAAATCGCTGCGCTTATCAATAAAGTTGCCGCCGACGTCGATAATGAATCAGTCATAGAACAGGTGCGAAAGGACGTGATGCTGCTCTGCTCCCAGTTCCCCGTCCCCGAACATTTTATTATTCCAAACAAAAACGCTCATTAAGAGAAAAACCGGAAGGGATGGACACCTTCCGGTTTTTATTTTCAGGCGACAGCAACGGCCCCCGAATCCTTATTCTTTCGCTTTTACGAACTTTCTACCCGTTTTCTTTTTGCCGAGCAGTTCCTCCGCCTGCTCAGGCGACTCCGGCGGCCAGCGACCTTCCTGCTGCATCTTTTTCAGCTCATCGAGGCGTTTGACATCCACTATTGTTCGGCAGCGGGGGAACTTGTTGCACCCGAGGAACGGCCCCTTTTTGCCTTGTCTCATCACCAGTTCGCCGTCTTTGCATTTGTAGCATTTCAGCCCGGTCGGCTGCGGCGGCGCCTTCGGCGGGAGAACGTTGCCATCGTTGTCCACTCTCATAACCGTCTTGCACCGCGGGTAATCACTGCAGCCGAGAAAAGCCCCGTATCGCCCGCTGCGATGAATCATCGGTTTGCCGCACGCGGGACAAACCTTGTCGCTTACCTGTCGCTCAACCATTTTGCCTTCCTTATCACACGACCACGTGAACTTACATTCTGGATACGCCGAGCAGCTCAGGAATTTGCCCCTGCTGCCGAACCTGTAAACAAGATTAGCGCCGCAAAGCGGACATTCATACTCGCTCGGAGTCGTCTCTGCCTTGGCGTGCTTCATCTCGGCGCTGGCCGTGGCCAAATCCGCCTTGAAAGGTCCGTAGAATTCGTCCAGCACGCCCAGCCAGTCAAGATGCTGCTCCTCAATCTTGTCTAACTGCGACTCCATATACCGCGTAAAGGCAACGTCCATTATTTTCGGGAAATACTGAACCAGCTTGTCTGTCACCACCTCACCGAGGTCTGTGGCGTGGAACTTCTTTTCCTTTTGCTCGACGTAGCCGCGGTCCTGAATCGTGCTGATAATAGCAGCATAAGTGCTTGGCCGACCGATGCCTTCCTTTTCGAGGGCCTTTACAAGGGACGCCTCCGTATATCGGGCAGGCGGTTTTGTAAAATGCTGCTCCGACCTGATATCAACCGCCGCCACCTTCTGGCCCACCTGCATCGCAGGCAACTGCTGGTCGGTCGAAGGTACGGACCAGACCTTCGAAAATCCGTCGAAGATAAGCACCCGGCCGGTTGTCTTGTACAGACACGGCCCGATAGAGGTCTGGGCGACGACATCAATATTGGTTACGTCCCATTTCGCAGGCGACATCTGGCACGCAACGAAACGCCGCCATACCAAATCGTAAAGCTTATACTGTTCAGCCGTCACCAGCGACCTGATATCGTCGGGTGCCAGGTCAACATCTGTCGGTCGAATTGCCTCGTGTGCCTGCTGGGCGCCGCTCTTCGATGCAAATACATTCGGTTTTTCAGGCACATACCTGTCGCCGTAATGGCCGGTGATGTAATGTCTCGCCTCGTTGACTGCCTCCCCGGCCAGATGCGTACTGTCGGTACGCATATACGTAATCAGCCCGAGTGTCCCCATCGAGCCGAGGTCGATGCCTTCATACAACTGCTGGGCGACCATCATCGTCCGCTTCGTTGAAAAGCCCAGCCGATTCGCCGCCGCCTGCTGCAATGTCGATGTGATAAACGGCGGCCCGGGGCGTGATGTGGATTCCTTCTTTTCAACTGCCGATATGCTGTATGCGGCACCATTCAGCGCGTTGTATATCCGCACGGCTTCTTTGCTGTTTGACGCCTTGAAATCCTTGCCGCCGACCGTGTGAAGCTCGGCCTTGAATGCGTGATGCCCCGCAAGCCATTTATTCTGCTCATCGACGGTTGCGCCTTTGACCTGGTCCTGCTCGCCCCCTTTGCCGGCAACAAGCTGCCGCCACTGCTCGCCATAATTGCTGCCGAGGTCGGTTGTGAATACCGCAGGTATAAGCCAGTACTCTTCGGGCTTGAAATTGCCAATCTCCCGCTCGCGTTCGACAATCATCCGCACCGCCACCGACTGCACGCGTCCGGCGGATAATCCTCTTGCCACCTTCTTCCATAGTAACGGGCTTATCTTGTAGCCCACGATGCGGTCGAGGATGCGCCTTGCCTGCTGCGCAAGGACCTTGTCCATATCCAGCCGCCCCGGCTCGGCGAACGCCTTCTTTATCGCCGACTCCGTTATCGCGTTGAATATCACGCGATAGACCTTGCTTTCCGGGATGTGCAGAATCTGCGCAAGATGCCACGCAATCGCCTCGCCCTCGCGGTCCAGGTCGGTCGCAAGATATACGTCTTTGCAGTTCTTCGCCGATGCCTTCAACAATGCAACCGTCTTGCTCTTGCCCGGCATTATCGCGTACGTCGGCTCAAACTTGTGCTCGATATCGACCCCGAATTCCTTCGCGGGCAAGTCGCGGACGTGTCCCATCGACGCCTTGACCTCGAAGTCATATCCGAGGTATTTGTTTATCGTCTTGGCTTTCGCCGGCGACTCGACTATTACCAACGACTTTTTTCCAGAACTTGCTTTTGCCATAATTAACCCGCGCATTCACGCGGCGAAAATTCACCCAATACTAACTCTTCGGCGTTTTACGGCCTAAAATTGAGAAGCGGACAAATACAATCGCCGGAAGAAATTGTCAAGAGAAACAAATTCGCTCTTTATTCCCGGTTCAAAAGTTGCATAAGAAGGGGCTTCAGTTTGCGGATTGCGTTGCCGCGATGGCTGATTGAATTTTTTTCGTCCTGCGAAAGTTGCGCCACAGTTCTCTTTAATTCCGGCACATAAAAAATCGGGTCATAGCCGAAGCCATTCTCGCCAATCGGCTTTTCGGTGATAATTCCTTCCACCGTCCCTTGTGTCTCTGCAAGCACCTTGTCGGCACTCGCCAGACACAAACAACAGACGAATTTAGCAGTCCGTCTCTCCGCCGGCACGCCTTTCAGCAGCGCCAATACCTTCTCAAAGTTCCTTTTATCTAAAAAATCTCTGCGTTCTCTGCGGTCTCCGCGGTTATGCTCTGCAAATCTCGCGCTTCTCACCCCCGGCTGGCCACCCAGTGCATCTATTACTAAACCCGAATCATCCGCTAACGTCCACAGCCCTGTTGCCTTCGCATACTCAAGTGCCTTTTTGCGTGCATTTTCTGCAAACGTCTGCCCATCCTCCTCTATCTTCGCCACATTGGGAAAATCGCGCAGGGTAGCCCACTCGATGTCCACTCCCAACATTGCCCGTATCTCCGCCAGCTTGCCGGGATTCGTGCTGGCCACAAGTATCCTTTGCTGGCCCTTCAATTCTTGTCACCTTCCTGCAATTTCTTAAGCCGGGCGATCTCTCTTTCAATGTCATCGAATACTTCCGTATTCTTTACCTCATCATCGACGCTGAAAATAATAAACACCTTACCGCCGTATTTTCGCTCAAACTCTCTAAAGCTTGCTTTCATTCTCTCGGAAGGGGAATAGTTGCCGAAGTTTGCTTTGGCGGTTACAGGTTTTATCTGTATGCCAAACGCTTTATTGCCAACGTACCCCAGATAATCAATGTCCCCCGCATGGTCAAGTTCCGGTTCCGACTCGACGAATTTAACATCCTTAAATTTTTTCTCCAGAATTCCCGTTACGACAGATTTCTCTCTATAGAAGCCATCGAAGGTTCGGTTAATGGTCAGGTTGTGTATGTAGTCGATACAGTCCTGAAGCGTAAGTTGATTAAACGCCTGCTGCCATTCAGGAATAACGATTTCCTTGATTTTGACGTACAACCTCTCGCCCAGCTCTTCAAGCACTTCTTTCGTGATTTTTACAGGATTCTTACCGTCCGCATAGGCCTTCTCAAAATACCATTTCTCCCATTCCTGTATCGATTTCGGTTGGCACTCTCTGATTAAGGCCATAACGGCCCCAACTTTGTTGGGCCGTGATAATTGATAGGTCTGGTTGGCGTAATTCAGCACTTTTTCTTTCTTGCCGAAATTCTTCGAATGTGTTTTCACTTTTGAATCGCCTCCGTTTGTGCCAGTTGCATGAACTTCTTCTTGAATTTGAAATCCGTTTGCGCGTCAATCGATACCAAGCCCTCTTTGACCAAGTGAGCATTTACGAAAGTTTTGTTCTGAAGGTACAGGTAGCAAAGCAGGTTGTTGTGGTCGTCATACTTCCGTGTGTCAAACTTCATAAAGACATTCTGGCCTTTGGTCTTGGTTTTCAGGAATTCGATTGCCTGGCGGTGTTTTTCCGCCTTTTCCTTCACACCCAGCAGCTTTACCCGTAAGCCGTCGCCGATTACCAGTTCCTCGGGCGAGAGAACCTCTCTTACCTGATAGTATTGCTCTCTCGTCTTACTGTCGTGGTTGATTCTTGAGCCGAACTGGAGTTTACGCGGGTCAATCTTCTTGTCGAATTTTACCGGGTCCTTGAAAATATAGGGCAGGTGTGTAATCGCTTCTGCAAAGTTTGCTTTTGGTTTTTCCTGCCGAAATATCTCAAACTGCGCCTCTTCAAAAAGTTTCCTGTGCTCTATGCCTAATTTCTCCTTTATCAACGGCAAGAAGTCAGGATTTATCTCGTAGCCGACAGAG
>CAYGVZ010000221.1:0-5201 GCA_964353475.1 uncultured Pirellulales bacterium
AGCGCGAAGAAGTACAAGGACTTTCGCGTAATGCTCGAAAAGGAGAAGGGCATTGAAGCGGTGATAGTTGCCACGCCTGACCATGCGCACGCGGCGGTTGCGATGATGGCGATGAAGATGGGCAAACACGTCTATGTGCAGAAACCCCTGACGTATTCGGTGTATGAGGCAAGGAAACTGGCAGAGACGGCGCGCGAGATGAAGGTAGCGACTCAGATGGGCAACCAGGGACATTCGGGCGAGGATATTCGTCTGGAGCGGGAGTGGATACAGGCGGGGGCGATGGGTGCGGTTCGTGAGGTGCATGCGTGGACAGACCGGCCGGTTTGGCCGCAGGGGATACTCAGACCCGCCGAGACGCCTGCCGTGCCTGCGGAACTTGACTGGGACCTGTGGCTGGGGCCTGCGCCCGTCAGGCCGTACCATCCCTGCTATCACCCCTTTACCTGGCGAGGGTGGCTCGATTTCGGAAGCGGCGCGCTTGGCGATATGGGCTGTCACGTAATCGACCACGCCTACTGGGCGCTGGACCTTGGGGCGCCGGTTGTTGTTGAGGCGTGTGCGTCATCGCGGGTTGTGAAGGACTGGGAGAAGATGGAGAATAAGGAGACGTATCCTGATGCGTCGATTGTGCGGTACGAATTTCCTGCGCGCGGGGACAAACCGGCGGTAACGTTGACGTGGTATGACGGGGGACTGAAGCCGCCGAGACCGGCAGCGCTGGAGAAGGAAAGGAAAATGCCGGACAACGCGGTGATGTTTGTCGGCGATAAGGGTGTGATGATGGAAGGTCGGCTGATACCAGAGTCAAAGATGAAGGAATACGAGCGGCCGCCCAAGACCATACCGCGCATAGAAGGTACTCACGAGCAGAACTGGATTAACGCCTGCAAGGGCGGCCCCGCGGCCTGCTCAAACTTTAATTACGCTGGTCCCCTTACCGAGGCGACGCTGCTTGGCAATGTTGCGCTGCGAGTCGGTCAGCGAATAGAATGGGACAGCGCGAATTTGAAGGTTACTAACGTTCTCGACGCCAACAAGTATGTTCAGCGCGAATACAGGGCGGGCTGGATGCTGTAAAGGAATTGAGAATGAAAAAGGTAATGGGACGACGACAGTTTATAGGGGCGGTGGGGGCAGCGGCGGCATTTAGCATTGTGCCGAGGAGTGTGCTGGGAGGAGAGGGACAGACGCCGCCGAGTGAGAAAGTCAACATCGCGTGCATCGGGGTCGGCGACCAGGGGATGCGGGTGATGCAGGGATATTTAAAGAAGCCCCAAATCCAGGTTGTCGCGGTATGCGATGTGAACGAGAGCAGCAGCGACTATCCAAAGGGGGCGACATTAGGTCGTGAGCCGGCTCGACAGGAGGTTGACAAATACTACGGTGAAAATCGGCCATCGGGGACATATAAGGGCTGTAAGGCATATAAGGATTTTCGGGAGGCGATTGCCGACAAAGATGTGGAAGCAGTGCTGGTAGCAACGCCCGACCACTGGCACGCGATAATTTCGCTGGAGGCGATGAAGGCAGGCAAGCACGTTCACTGCCAGAAGCCGATGACTCACTCGGTATATGAGGCGCGGCGATTGGGCGAGGCCGCAAAGCAATACAAGGTTGCCACGCAGGTATTCACAGGCAACCAGGCCTCGGAGGATACACGGCTGCTTTGCGAGTGGATATGGGATGGAGCGATAGGCCCTGTGCGGGAGGTACACAACTGGTCGAACCGGCCGATTTGGCCTCAGGGAATGGACAGGCCGAAGGAGACACCGCCTGTGCCGCCGGGACTGGACTGGGATTTCTGGCTTGGGCCTGCGCCTGCAAGGCCGTATCATCCGGCGTACCTTCCATTTGTCTGGCGGGGCTGGCTGGATTTCGGGACGGGTGCACTTGGTGATATGGGCTGCTACAGCTTCGATACAATTTTCCGCGCGCTCAAACTCAATGCGCCCACCAGCGTTGAGGGCAGTTCAACAAAGCTCAATGACGAGACATATCCACTGGCTTCAGTGATTACATACAAATTCGCTGCGAGAGGGGATATGCCTGCGGCGACGCTCATCTGGTATGACGGGGGCCTAAAGCCGCCCATGCCGGCGGAGGTTGAAACGGGTGAGGACGTGGGTGACGGGAACGGCGGACTTTTGTTTATCGGGGACAAGGGGAAGATTCTCTGCAACTTTCACGGCTCCAAGCCGCGAATAATCCCGAAGTCGCAAATGGACGCCTATAAGCAGCCGGCGAAGACGCTGCCGCGGTCGCCGGGTCACGATGAGGAATGGATTGAGGCGTGCAGGGGCGGCAAACCGGGCGGGGCAAACTTCACTGTAGCAGGCCCAATCACCGAGGCGCTGCTGCTCGGCAATGTGTCGCTGCGCACAGGGCAGAAAATCGAGTGGGATTCGGCCAATATGAAAATCACAAACGCAGCAGATGCAGACAAGTATATCCGACGTCAGTACCGCAGTGGATGGACTTTGTAGTTGCCGAAATACGCCGAATCCGTTAAAATTAAGTATGGTGGTGGAGCAGTGTATGCCTACAGGTTGTGATATGTGGAGTTAAGAAAAAAAGATGAGTAGAAAAGAAAAGACGGACGGAATGAACAGACGACAATTTATCGGTTCGGGGGCGGCGGTGGGTGCGGGTCTGATGTTCTCGCCTATGATAGTAGCGCAGACGCAGGCACCGGCCAAAAGCGATGATATTAACGTGGCCATTATCGGGGTGGGCGACCAGGGCAGGGTGCTGCTCGAATCGGCGGTAAAAATCCAGGGTCTTCGTTTCAAGGCACTCTGTGATATCTGGACGGAATACAACCAGAAAAACCAGGCGAGGTTTCTCAAGGCGTACAAGCAGGAGGTAAACGCTTACGTTGACTACCAGGAGATGCTTGACAAGGAAAAGGACCTTCAGGCCGTGATAATCGCGACCCCCGATTTCTGGCACGCGGAGCAGGCAGTTGCGTGTCTGAAGGCGGGGCTTAACGTCTATTGCGAAAAGGAGATGTCCAACACGCTCGAGGGCGCAAAAAAGATGGTGCAGGCGGCAAAGGAGACGGGCAAACTGCTGCAAATCGGCCACCAGAGGCGAAGCAACCCGCGATATATTCACTGCTACGAAAAGCTGATTAAAGAGGCGAGGATTTGCGGCAGGTTGACGACCATCAACGGACAATGGAATCGCGCCGTCCGGCCGCCCACCGCGTATCCGAAGGCGGCGGTAATCGACCAGGCACGGCTGGAGAAGTACGGCTTCAAGACGATGGAGCAGTTCCGCAACTGGCGCTCGTATAAAGGGCTTGGCGGCGGGGCTATTGTTGACCTCGGTTCACATCAGATTGACATCTACAACTGGTTTTTGGGCGCTGCGCCGAAATCGGTTGCGGCGGTCGGCGGAACCGACTATTACAAAAAAGAAGAGTACGAGTGGTACGACACTGTGATGGCCGTTTATACCTATCAGACGGAAAAAGGTACGGTCAGGGCGTTCTATCAGACAATCACCACGAACAGCAACCAGGGATACTACGAGGCATTTATGGGTGATGAGGCCACCCTGATGATTTCCGAATCGGGCAGCAGGGGGGCTGTTTACAGAGAGCAGTCGGCGCCCGAGTGGGACAGGTGGGTGAAGCTCGGTTTTCTGAAAGAGCCGAAGAAACCGGAAGTGAAGACAGACGCGGCGGGCGATGCACGCGAGACGGTTGCGCCGCCTGCGTATGAACTGCCGCTGGAGTTCAAAGACCCGTATCACAAGCCGCATTTGGAGAACTTCTTCAATGCAATTCGCGGCAAAGAGAAGCTGAATTGCCCCGCGGAGGTCGGCTACGAGACGGCGGCGACGGTCCTCAAGGTAAATGAGGCGGTCGAGGCCGGCTGCAAGCTTGACTTCAAGCCGGAGGACTTTAAGATATAGAGCCAGTGGAACGGACTGCACAGACATTGCGAAAAGGAGTTGTCTTTGGGACGCTCATAAGCGCGGCAATTGCCGTGTCTATGTGCAGTGTTTCCGCTGCCGACAAGCTCGGCGACGTCGGTGACGGCAGCCGGGCCGTGCCGGTTCACCTGATTCCTCTTCTGGATGAGCGCGGCGAGAAAATCTCCCTTGAAGATGAGCCGTTGATGCCGTTTTCAACCCGTCAGACCTGCGGTTACTGTCACGATGTCAATCAGGTAGGTGGCGGCTGGCATTTCAACGCCGTCGATGTCAACGTCCCGCCGGGTAGAAGAGGCCAGCCGTGGATTCTCACCGATGCAGCAACGGCAACACAAATCCCAGTGTCATACCGCGATTGGCCGGGAGCATACAAACCACAACAAGTTGGGTTGTCTTACTCGAAATTTGTGGAAGCGTTCGGACGACAGTTGCCCGGCGGCGGCCCCGGCGAGCTTCTGGAGGAAAGCGACAACCCTGATGAGGTGATGCGGGCGTACGTCTCGGGTAAACTCGAAACAAATTGCCTTGCCTGTCATAACGCCCATCCGGGTCAGGACCAGGCGGATTACGCCCTGCAGGTGGGTCGGCAAAACTACCGTTGGGCTGCCGCGAGCGCCAGCGAGTTTGCTTTTGTCAGGGGCTCGGCGGCGAAAATGCCGAATACCTATGACCCGTTTATGCCCGCGGCTATGGATGACCCCAAGCTTGCGCCACCTACCGTTGTCTATGACAAATATGCCTTCGATGATGAGAAGAGGGTGTTGTTTGACGTTGTCACCGACATACCGCCTTATCGCTGTTATTATTGCCATTCAAACATTGACTACGCACAGGGGAAGGTTCAAAAGTCGCAGTCAGACGAGGACGTCCATATTGCCGCGGGACTGGCTTGCGTGGATTGCCACCGCAACGGTCTGGACCACAAGATTATCCGTGGCTACGAGGGCGAGAAAATGCCCGTCGCGGCGACCTGCGCCGGTTGTCACCTCGGCGATGCTAATGCGCCATCGCCGGTCGCAGGGCGATTCGCCGCGCCTGTGCCCAGGCATCCCGGCATACCGCTGGTTCACTTCGACAAGCTGACCTGCACCGCCTGTCATTCAGGCGTCTGGCCGGCTGAGGCGGCGATGCGGACAAAGACGTCGCGGGCGCACGCGCTGGGGACGCTCAATTCAAACAAGGCGTTTGATATGCTGCCCCATCTCTATTATCCCGTTTTTGCAAAGGGCGAGTCGGGCAAGATTGCACCGCACAAGCTT
>CAYGVZ010000222.1:0-5185 GCA_964353475.1 uncultured Pirellulales bacterium
CGCGGACGGTGATCTTCGGCACCATCTGCTCGATCCAGGCGTATTCGTCCCACACTCTTGCGGTCACGGCGTCGCGGAGGACCGTGACGGTCAGCCCGAAGTCGATGTCCAGTCCGGTGACTCCCGCCAGCAGGATGCCGCCGACCGTGATCTTGCCGATGGTGAAGCGATTGGCCGTGCCGACCAGCGTGGGCAAGGATACGTTGTCGGTCTGGACGATGGGCGCGGTGGCGTCAGCGGTGGTGAGCGTGGACTCGTAGTCCAGTTTGGCGTCCTGGTGGGCCTCGCAGGCCAGGCGCGCGGGGACGAGCACGCCCTTGGCCATCGCGTACTTGGTGTGAACGGCCCCGCTGGCGCGCATGCCGCCCTCGGATACCGCCTGCCACCAGGCGACCAGCCCGCCGGACAGATCGCCGATCTTCGCCCCGTAGGCAGGGCACGCGGCCAGGGCCACGTCGATCGCCCGGGTGCCGAACGTCCAGCGGGGCTGCTGGCCGATGATGCTGATGAAACTCGGGTAGGGGAGCCCGTCGGTGATCTCCGCGCGGACCTCGTTGCGGAGGTCGGACTCCTGGTCGAGGATCCCGCCGAGGTGGACGGTGCCGATCGAGACGCCGTGCAGGACGAAGGGTGTGAGGGCCATGAGGTTTCCTTTCTCAGTCTCGGAAGCCACGGATGGAACACGGATGAAACACGGAAACAGAAGAGAAGGCTGATGTTGGGTCCTTCTCCCTCATTCTTCGTTCCGTGTTCGATCTGTGTTTCATCCGTGGCCTCTTTTGTTATGCGCCGAATCCGGACCCGATCCCGGCCCCGGCATAGGCGGAGGCCGTTGCCAGGCCCGCTGCCAGACCCGCTTGGCCGGCAGCGGCCAGACCTTGCTTCTCGGCCTTGTTTAATCGCATTTCCAGGAACTTGTTGAAGAGGCGGCTGGCCTGGACCCTTTCGCGGCGGGAGACGGTCCGCAGCTCGTCGGCCATGTGGATCTTGGAAGCCCTCCAGAATCCTCTCCCGGGCCTCGCCGCTTTGCGCCAGTTCAGCTTTGGGACGTTTATCACCGCCTTGCCGCCCTTCGAGGTGCTCTCGGCGCGGGCGGTCCTCCGCGCGTCGCTGCGGGCCTCGCCGGTCCAGACCAGCGGGTTGGTGTGGCCCATCCGGTCCTGCTTTTCGCCGAGGTACCAGGGCGAGCGGGGCAGATAGCCATACTCTTTCCCGCCGGCGACGGTGAAGTGTTTGGGCATACAAACCTTGATCCACCAGGTGGCCACGTCGAAAAAGCAAGCCTTGCGGATGCGGTTGAAGTCGGCCGGCTTCATGCCGGCGACTCCGGTCTTGCGGACCTCGATCTTGACCAGGCCGGAGCCGAGGAAGGAACTCATGTCTCCCACCCCCATTCGATCGCCAACCTCGCGACCTGGAACTCGCCCAGGGCGGCGTTCTCGGTCGGGGCCGCGTCGCCGACGTCCTCGATTGTCCCCGCTTGCAGCAAAAGCAGGTCCTGGAGATTCATCAGGTCGCTGAGGACCTGGTCGGCCGTTGTCCGCCAGTCCCGCTCCGCGGCGGCGGCCGTCTGATCGGCCGGGTAGTTTTGCTGGAGAGAGATCGCCGCCTTTCCGCTGCCGAATCCCATCGCGGAGCGGCCCGCGACCCGGCCGCTGCCGTGATCCGCGCAGACCACGATGAAGGGCCGGAGGGCCTGCCACCAGGCGGCCTCGTCCTCCACGGTCTCGGGTCCTTCCAGCGGGTCGCGGTGGATCCGCTCCAGGGCCGCGGCGGCGGTGGAGACGCCGAGGAACGTCTGGACGCTCGCCAGGGCCGAGAGCATGGTGCGGATCGCGTCCAGGGCCGAGGTCAGGATCGGCGATGCGGGATCGGGCATGGTGACGCCGCCCCCCTCGCCCCCCTCTAAGGTTCCGACTAAGACGCTTCCGGCCCCGAAGTGGACGCCGCTCTGGACTTCACCCGTCGTAGTCTCGTGGTACGTGCCGTCGCCTCCGGTTGCCGGCCACTGCTTGTGGCCCTCGATGATATAGGCGGTGGCCACCACGTCCGTCTTGAGCGTGTACAGTGTGTAAGCTGTCGGCGCATCAGTTCCGTTGTACCAGCCGGTTGCGTAGTAGTGGGTCGCGTCGGACAGGATGCCCGTGGCGTTGTAAGTGCCGTCGCTCTTGAGTGTGCCGTTGCTCGCCGCTGTCCCAGAATCGTGAATGATCCCAGCCGCCGCCCATGCCTGCGTGCTGCTACAGGTGCCATAGGTGTGCAGCGTGCCGTCGCTGTCCACGACTCCGACCAGGCTCCCGGTGGTGGCGTCCACGTTCACGGTTTTGCGAACGTCGCCCGCCGCCGGGATGTAGGCTGAACCGACAGCCGGGGATACTCCTACGGCCACATCCTTACGCACGTCAGTAGTTGCGACCGCCTGGTAAGTTCCTGCCGCCGCGGCCGTCGTCAGCACCTTCGCGGCGGAGTTGTCGCCGTAGGTGTAGCCGCCTACCTCTAAGGTTCCGACTAAGACGCTTCCGGCCCCGAAGTGGACGCCGCTCTGGACTTCACCCGTCGTAGTCTCGTGGTACGTGCCGTCGCCTCCGGTTGCCGGCCACTGCTTGTGGCCCTCGATGATATAGGCGGTGGCCACCACGTCCGTCTTGAGAACGTAATCTGTCGTGTGCGTGAACGTTCCACTAAAGGCCGAGTCCGGCCCAAAGTGAACGCCCGACTGAACCTCGGCAACCGTCGCCTCGTGGTAGATGCCGCCCACGCTGAGGATCGTGCAATCCTCGATCATCCCGCCTGCGTTTTCCTCGACCTCGGCAACGTCGATCGCAAGCTGCGCAGCCGCGCCCTCCAGGTACGTTCCTCCGGGAGAATAGGTGCCTTGCACGCCGCTTTCGTTTCCAAACCACGTGCCGTCCTTGGCTTCGGCCGCCGCCACCTCGTGATACTTGCCCGCCGCGCCGCCTTCACCCTGTGGATAGTTATAGTACCCTTCGAGCACAGCACCCGCTGTAACAACGCCGCTCTTGAGCGTGTAGATGCTCAGGTTCAGCGTGCCAGCCGTGCCGTCGCCGATATGGGCTGTAGTCTTCACGTCCCCGACTGCCGGTGCAAACCCCAGCGAGCCGGCGACGAAGTTGTATGCGCCGGGCGTTGCGGATCGGGCTTTGTAACGACAGGCCATTACGCCACCACTTCGAGCATGGAATCGAGTTTGACCGCCAAACCGTCTGCCGCGCACATGGCGTTGTACGCTACCGCCGAAACCACCTGGAACTTGACGGGAGCCATCGCGTTCGTGGTGCTGTTGAGCGAGAACTCCACTTCGCCCAGCGTATCGAAGTCGCCGCCGTCGGACACGAAAACGTAGTGCCCAGTGTGGTTGTGCGTGAGTGTGTCTTGTCCATCAACCGCCCCGACGGTTCCGTTCTTTGTGACCTTGATGCTGGCAACCACCTCGTCAGTCTTCGCTGCGCCGGCAGAGTCCAGAATCGGCCCAAGCAGGAAGGTCTTTGCCGTGGCTAGTTTGGCGAGGTTCATCTACGTGCTCCCGCTATGAGTATGCGCCTTCGTCTGTTTCCGGTTGCCGCCGCCCCTCTCGCCTGCACCCGCCGTCTCAGCCGGTACATGCCCCCCGGGTCGGTGTAGAGGCAGAGGACTTCGGCATCGCTCAATAAACGATTCCAGGCGGCGAAATTGAAGGCGCTCATTCCGTCGTAGTTAACACCGTATTTGCCGATGCTTGTGAGCGTCAAAGCTCCAGCCCCTGCGCCCGCCCCCGCGCGAGTGCCCGTTCCTTGACTCACGCCATCCTTATAGAGCGTTGCCACCAATCCCGTCCGAACTACGCACCACTGGTGCCAACCAGTGAACGTCTTCGCGGCCCACGACCAATAATCCAATACTCCGGTGCCGGCCATGTGATAGATCGTCGCTCCGCTCACCAGATTCATCCAATAATTGTTGCTTGCACCCGCCCAAGGCGATCCGTTGCCGTTAGTAGGGTTTTTCACCCACCCGGCGACGGTGTAGACTGCGCCAAGCACGAGTGACGAATGAGAAATGTACTGAGATGATACCGCAAGAAAATCCAGCGCCCTTCCCATCGGCGTCACAACATGGCACGTCGCCGCGTCCATGTTGGTCAGCGTGCCGTCTTTGCGGTAGCCCGACACGTCAAACGCCTTCAACCCGCCGGGCTCATCGAGCGGCCACATCCCGACTAGACCGCGCCATAAGCCGGGGGCGCATGAGTCCGCACCCCGGCTCTGGGCTACGATTCGCTTTTCGGAGAATGATGGGATGTAGAACGACACGTCACTGAATCTCGTCGGGGATGGGAGTGAACTCGACCCAACTGATGTCGTCGTGGGCCGCAAGGTTGTCGGCCGTTTTGTTCAGCACTCCGACCGAGAAGTACCGCTCGTCGATTTCGCACCAGCCGGAAGCGATGTTCTCATAGGCGCCCGTCGATCCGTCATACGCATCCGTTGTTTCGACTACCACACAGCCGAGGAGTTGGAGGTTCGCCGCCTTGGCAGCGGTCAGGGCTGCGTCTACTGCACCGACATTGCCGTCTTCGTTTGTCCCGTCGCTCTGGCAGAGCCAAATCTCCACGCATTCCCCAACCACGGGGGCCGTCTCAAACTGCACGACGGCCTTCCATCGCCAACGGCGAGGCTGACTTCCCGCCCCACGGTCTGCACGATCCGAGATTCGGCCGCCGGTCGTAGCGGCGAGGTTGTTCAGGATTAGCGTGTAGGTCGCGTCGGTATCCTTGAACCGAATAGCCGTTTCGATTGCGCGGTAGACTTTGTTCGCCATTGGCTACACCTGAACTTTCGAGAGAACGTCCCATGCGAGAGCACAGACACTCAGCACCAGCCCGTCGCCAGCGGTTGTGGGTGCCCCGGCAATCGTCGGATTGGTCAACACCCGCCAGATTGCCATTTCAGCAGCGACTACTGGGTTTTTCAGCACTCGCTGGGCCAGAGCCACACGCTGCTGGTGGTCTGTCACGCTGGACGCTTCTGCCAGCACAACAAGGGCTTGATGGTGCATCGCCACAGCCGCTTGCTTCCGCAGGATGTGGTCCGCATCAGTCGCCGCCGCGTAGATGTCGATGTATGCCACGTTTCACTCTCCTTCTTGGTTTCAGTTCACTCCCAGGCGGCCGGTCGAGAGCAGTTGC
>CAYGVZ010000223.1:0-5172 GCA_964353475.1 uncultured Pirellulales bacterium
CCGAACTTATGGCGGACTCAATGTACTATTTATGATTACTTGTTTTGTTCAACCACACCGGGGCTATTATACCAGAATGATGGCCGTTATTCGCGTCGAATCTCAAAGTGTTTTTTGAAGTGTTTGTCATCAATTTGCGGATAATCCGTTCTGTAATGGACGCCCCGGCTTTCTCTGCGCGTAAGCGCCACCTGGGCAATAAGCAGGCAGACGGTCAGCATGTTCTGACACTCCCAGCCGTCGGGCAAATCGAAGATTTTGTCCATCACATAGCGCTGCCAGAGGCGGATTATCTCCTGTGCTTCTTTGATTCCCTGTGCCTTGCGTGTGATGCCGACGTTTCGCCACATAAGTGCGCGCAACGAGTTGCGGACATCCGCAGTATCCAGGCGGGTGCGGTCCGACTTCGGGATTTCGTATTTTATCAGGGGAGGCGCAGGCAGAGACGGCTGGGGCGTTTTGGTTTGCGAGGCGGCCTGGCCTGCGATTTTGCCGAAGACAAGTCCTTCGAGCAGGGAGTTACTACCTAAGCGATTCGCCCCGTGCAGTCCCGTGCAGGCGACCTCGCCGCAGGCGTAGAGATTGTTGATGCTCGTGCGAGCGCCGATATCCGCTTTGACACCGCCGACCATATAATGCGCGCTCGGACGGACGGGTATCAAATCGCGACTGATGTCGATGTCGAAACTCTCGCACAATTCCGTAATCAACGGGAACCTTTTCCTGAGGTATTCTTTGTCCAAATGCCGCACATCCAGAAAAACGTGAGTCGCCTTTGTCTTGAGCATCTGCATAAGTATCGCCCTGCTGACGACGTCGCGCGGCGCAAGCTCAGCCGAGGCGTGATAGTCCTTCATAAACTGCCGACCTTTTACATCCACCAGCTTCCCGCCTTCTCCACGCAGGGTCTCGGTTATAAGTGCGCGGGAAGCGCCTGCGATATAGAGCGTGGTCGGGTGGAACTGGACGAATTCGAGGTCCTGCAGCATAGCGCCTGCGCGGTACGCCATTGCAAGGCCGTCGCCGGTTGCGACGCTGGGGTTGGTTGTCTCGCGGTAGAGCTGGCCCGTGCCGCCTGTAGCGAGAATCGTATTGGCGGCCCAGAGAATCTGCAAGCCGGTCTGGCGGTGCTGGCCGATGACGCCGAGACAGACGTTGTCTTCGGTGAGGAGGTCGATTGCAAAAAACTGTTCGACAATCCTGATGCTGGGTGTTTCCCTGACTTTTTTTATCAGTGTTTCGGCAAGCGCCCTGCCGGTTTCGTCGCCGTGGGCGTGGGCGATTCGCGGATGAGAGTGTCCGCCTTCGATTGTGGCGGAAAACTTTCCATCAAGAATATCGAAGGGAGCGCCCCATTGCTGGAGCTGGCGAATAAGGCCCGGCCCCTCGTGTATTACAAGTCCGACGACGTTTTTGTCGCTCAGGCCGCAGCCGGTCTTGAGCGTATCTTCGACGTGCGATTCAAAGCTGTCTGTTTTGTCGAGGACTGCTGCGATGCCGCCCTGGGCGTTCCAGGTGTTGCTGTCTTCGAGCGTCCCTTTGCAGACGATGGTGACGCTGCATTTTTGTGCCGCTTCGATGGCGGCACGAAGGCCGGCGATACCGGCGCCTATGACAAGGCAGTCGGTGAAAAGCTGACCTGTGGCGCGCGAGTCAATGTTCACCAAGTACCGTCTTGCTTCAGGTGATTCAACCATAGTCAACCGTTTTCAGTTCTCCTTGCGCCCGGCGGGAGGCGAGTTGGGTTCATTGGCGTCTTTTCTGTTCAGCACCCCTTCAGCACCAAACACACGCTTGTCGTCGGCGTATTTGAGGACGAACTTCTGCAACTCCGGCGTCGAGGCAGTCAATACGAATTTGTCCCCTTCGATTTTTTCATGCCGGACTGCATTCGGGTCTTCATCGAGGAGCTTCTTCATTTC
The DNA here is from genome assembly GCA_964353475.1 of uncultured Pirellulales bacterium. Classification (GTDB taxonomy): domain Bacteria; phylum Planctomycetota; class Phycisphaerae; order Sedimentisphaerales; family Anaerobacaceae; genus CAYGVZ01. Next base: position 1,923 of record CAYGVZ010000223.1, read on the forward strand.
GTCGTCATCTGTCAGTTGCATCTTGAGCTGCGGCTCGATGGAATTGACCTTGATGAATGTATGGGCGGGAACAAGGAATAACATGTTGTAAAGCCAGTCAATCTTATTCTTGTCTTCGACAATCAGTCCTTCAACGTCCAGGGCGGGAGAAACGTCAAGGAAGAGATGGTCCTGCAACTGGACAAGGTAAGCGAGGAAGCGGCCTTTTTCATTTGGTTTTTCGCCGCCGGTGAACGTGAGCAGATATGCCTTCTTTGCATCGGGCGATGGTTTGAAATCCCATACGCCGTTTGAATCATCGCTCCACGTCCCGACGAGCTTGCCGGTAAACATTGTGTCTTTATCGGTATAGAGCTGGTGCAGGGACATAACCGGCACGCAGCCGCCGAGGACAGCGGCAATGGCATAAAACAGGACTTTTCGCGTACTCATTTTCGCACCTTCCAAAAAGCATTTCTGTGGGTTTCTTTGTTTTCTCAATGTGGTATTTTATCCTGTGACGGTGCAATAGCAACGAACTTCAAGGAGTGAATGATGCCTGATTTGGGTTTTGTGGGCTGGGTAATGGTCGGCCTGTGTGCGGTTATGGTCGGAATCGCCAAGACGGGGATACCTGGTTTTGGGATTCTGGTTGTGCCGTTGATGGCGGCAGTGCTTCCTGCGCGAAGCTCAACAGGAGCGCTTCTCGGTATGCTGATATTAGCAGATGTATTCGCGGTCATTTACTATCGCAGGGCGGCGTTGTGGAGTCACCTTTGGCGCCTTATTCCAATTGCCTTTGCAGGTATCGTCGCCGGCTACTTCTGGCTGAAAGTAACCAGCGATGAACAGCTTAGGCCGATTATCGGCGTGATAGTCCTGCTGATGTTAGCTGTCAACTGGCGGCGCACCGGGACAAGCGAAAAGGATATGACGGCTGTAGCCCGCTGGTGGTTTGCGGTTGTATTCGGGCTGCTTGCCGGCATAACGACGATGATGGCCAACGCGGCAGGGCCGGTGATGATTGCGTATCTTCTGGCGATGCGACTACCGAAGCAGGAGTTTGTGGGCACAGCGGCGTGGTTCTTTTTTGTCATCAACTGGCTCAAGGTCCCGTTCAGCATACACCTCGGATTGATTACTCTCGATTCCGTCAAGCTCGGCCTGGCAATGATTCCCCTGATTGCTGCAGGCGCCCTGCTGGGGATAGTATTTCTGAAACGTTTGCCGCAGAAGGCATTTGAAATCATTGTGCAACTGCTGGCCGCCGCGGCAGCAGTCAAGCTGCTGTTTTAGCACCGGCAAAATTGATTTGCAGCCGTTGCGTACAGAAGCGATTATAACGACTATGAACTACGAGCAGGACACAGACAGATACGCCGGAGACCGGCAGAGGATGGTGAAAAACGACCTCCAGGGGCGTAATATCACCGACCCGGCGGTTTTGGCGGTGCTGGGCCGGCTGCCGCGAGAGGAGTTTGTGCCCGGGGCATACAATTCGCAGGCGTACGCGGATTGCCCGCTGCCGATTGGGTTGGGGCAGACGATTTCCCAGCCATATATCGTAGCGCTGATGACGCAGGAGCTGCGGGTCAACCAGTATTGCGAAGTGCTGGAGATTGGGACGGGCAGCGGGTATCAGACGGCGATACTGGCGAAATTGGCAAAGCGGGTCTATACAATCGAGAAAATCAGGGAGTTGTCCGAAGGCGCGCAGGCAGCGCTTGGGCGGCTGGGAATAACAAACGTCGAGTTCTATATCGGCGACGGCAGTTGCGCCTGGCCCGACAAGAAGGTCTTCGACAGAATTATCGTCACCGCAGCAGTGCCGAAGATACCGCAGCCGTTAGTTGAGCAGCTTACCGAGGGGGGGATTGTCGTTGCACCCGTGGGAGACAGCGGCGTGCAGGAGCTTGTGACGGGGACAAAAAAAGCCGGCAAGATAATCGAACGCTTCGTCTGCGACGTTCGTTTTGTCAAGCTCTTAGGCGAGCACGGCTTTGCAGAATGACAAACCTCCTGCTCGAGTATAAAGAAACCATCCCGGCTTGTTGCGTCAGCAAACTGCTTGCCCTAAAATACGCAGAAGAACAAGAAGCAAATAACGTGATTGCCCGTGACCTATGACGTTTGAAAAGCTGCTGCATACAATTTCATCAACAGATTCGCCTAACATCTGCATTGATTCGCGTTCGGTTAAGGCGGGCGATGTTTTTGTCGCCATTAGAGGCCCCAGTTGCGACGGGCATGATTTTGTTTCGCAGGCAATCGCAAAGGGTGCAAAGTACATTGTTTGTGAGCATCCCCTCGACGGTGTCGAGACGATAATCGTTCCAAACTCAGCAAAGGCGGCGGCGATTCTGGCGCAGGCGGCAAGAGGCAATCCGGCATCGAAGTTAATCAACCTTGCCGTTACCGGGACCAACGGCAAGACGACCGTGGCGTATCTGGTCCGCTCGTGTGTCCAAGCGGCCGGGGACAAATGCGGGCTAATCGGTACGGTTGTTTATGATACAGGGGCGGGCGTCCGCGATGCGGCCCTGACAACGCCGGACTCACTAACGGTTGCGGAACAGCAAGCGCAAATGGTCAAGGCCAGCGTGAGATATATGATTATCGAGGCGAGTTCGCATGCGCTTGACCAGGGGCGATTGGCCGGTATCGAGTTCAGGGCGGCTGCGTTCACCAACCTGACGAGCGACCATCTCGACTATCACAAGACAAGAGAAAATTACTTAGATGCAAAGGCGAAATTGTTTGAGGAGTTGTCTGCTGATGCCACGGCGGTGCTCAACAAACAATCGCCTGAGGCAAAGCAAATTGCCGAATGTACGAGAGCGAGAATTTTATGGTACGCGATAGACGAGCCAGCGGATATTACCGCGAATATCGAATCAATGGACATAACCGGCAGCAGCTTCTTACTCGAATACGCCGGGAGACAAGCGAAAATCAGGACGCCGCTGCTTGGGCTGCATAACATATCCAACCACTTGGCGGCAGCGGGGTTGTGCCTTGCGGTGGGGCTTGAGATGCAAAGCGTCGCGGCGGGTTTGTCTGGGCTGGAAAGCGTACCCGGCCGGCTGGAGAGAGTCGATTATAACGGCGATTTTTCGGTGTTTGTTGACTTTGCCCATACGGAGGACGCAATCAAAAATGCGCTGACTGCATTGAGGCCGTTGTGCAAAGGTCGATTGATAATCGTTTTCGGCTGCGGGGGCGACAGAGACAAAACCAAGCGACCGCAGATGGCGAAAGTTTCGGAGAGGTT
>CAYGVZ010000224.1:0-5162 GCA_964353475.1 uncultured Pirellulales bacterium
TGGCAGCCGAATCGTCCTTGACCTTCCTTATCGGCTCAAGGTTGTCCCAGTCCCAGTCCGTGATGATGCCGAACATCATATGCTCGGCGCCATAGAGCTTCACATTCGGATACCTGGCGTGAATTATTGGCCCCGCCACCTTGAGCATATCCCTGTATGTCTCTGCCGTGTAAACACAGGAATTGTACGACTGTGCAAAAAGGGGCTCATTCTGCAAACTCCAGGCATAAACAGGGCAGCCAATACCCGCGAAGTCGTCGAGGGCGTCAGCTACATAGTTGCCGTAATCATCCCAATAGGTTGATAGAAGGTTTCCGCCGTTCTTGTGGCTGCCGTTGCTTTTCCACGCGGCCGGCGGGGTCCAGACGGTGATGATGATTTTCAGGGGTTCGCCCAACGAAGTGGCCTTATTCTTCAGTAACTGGAAGTAAGGCGCCTGGTCGGCGAACTGGGTGTCCTGATCACTCGGCGGTTCCGGCGGGTAGTACTCGTTTCGATGTATGGTCAGACCGAGGTCGCCGATTATCATATTGCCGAACGAGTCAGACCACCAGCTGCTGGGAGTGGACCAGTTGTTGGTCCTGAATCCGAACGCGCCGAAACCGTCGATAGTTTGATACTGAGTTGAACCGTTGACAGTGATTGCCGCTGCGAAAAGGAAACCTGGGATGCAAATACTCAACAAGAGCGCGGCGACAACCATAAGACCAGCATTTTTTTGTTTCTTACACATAATGAGTTACCTCCTGACAATAAACACCAGCTTTATTGTGAAGTGCATTAAGACGAACAATGTTTTTGCAAAGTGGTTCTCTCTGGCTTTTCACCTCCTTTCCGCCGGGCACAAGCATTACGCCTGCCAGACACAATAGCATTCGTTTATCTTTATCACGCCGAAGGCGTGTTTGGCCCAACAGAGATATTACTTTGGCCTTAACAGCTAACTATTGCAGCCCCCAATACTTGCGGTCAAACCCGACCAGGAGCATTGCATATAGCCGGCTCAACGTTCATTAAAATTTTGATTTTCTATTGTTAAACTTTGTTACAACGTGTTATATTTTCACACGTAAATCAAAGCCATTTTGCGCAAATGTTTAGCCATCTTGCGCAGGACTGCCGGGTTGCGGCAGGCCAGGAAGAAGATAACAGCTTGTATGTCGTGAACACCGGACAAGCGGTGGTCGGCTTGTAGTTGTCCGCAAGCCAGCCCCGGGGCGCGGTACAAGTCAAGTTTGTGGATGGCTTATAATGGCCATGCCAAGAGTGATATTGCTGATCGAAACCTCAAGGGCCTACGGGCGAGGGCTGCTTTGCGGGATTGCAGAATATTCCCGCGTTCATGGTCCGTGGAGCTTTCAGAAAAAACCGTATCGCTACGCCTATGGAGGTCGAAGGGCAACAAGAGACGTACTGCGTCGGCTGAGACGCTCGGACGCAGACGGCATCATAGGGCACGCGATTGATGCGAGGAGCATAAGGAGAGTCATTCAGGCCGGAATCCCTGTTGTTGCCCAGGGTGCGCAAGAGAGCATACCCGGCTTGATAAATACTGTCTGTGACGACGATGCAATCGGAGAAATTGCGGCGGCACACCTGCTTGACCGCGGCTTCGCGAACTTTGCCTATTGCGGGTTTGACTATATGCCCTGGTCGCAAAGGCGAAGAGAGAGTTTCGTCAAAAGGATAGCGCAAGCAGGATTTGCCGTATGCACATACGAACAATCAAGGTCGAGAGGGCAACCCTGGACGGTCGAACAAACGCGCATCGCTGACTGGCTGAAATCCCTGCCTAAACCTGTCGGTCTGATGGCCTGCAATGACGACCGCAGTGAGCATGTTGCCGAGGCCTGCAAAATTGCCGGCCTGAGCGTACCCGAACAGGTCGCTATTGTCGGCGTCGATAATGACGAGCTTGTATGCGGTCTGTCCGACCCCCCGCTTTCGAGCATAGCTTTGAATTGCGAAAAGGCCGGATACGAAGCGGCGAAACTCCTGGATACACTGATGAAAGAAGAGAAATTGGCGCAAAGGACAATAATCATCCGGCCAACGCACGTTGTCTCCAGGCGCTCTACGAACATCCTTGCAATAGAAGATAAGGAGCTTGCCATGGCGGCGTGTTTTATCCGGGAAAACTGCACAAAGCCGATTCAGGTAAGCGACGTGGTCGGTGCGGTTAGTATGTCGCGGCGTGGTCTCGAAGAGCGGTTCCGCGAGGTTCTCCGCCGCTCCATATACGAGGAAATCCGACGAGTCCGAGTCGCGCGAGTCGCAAGGATGTTGGTAGAAACGGACCTACCGGTATCAGAGATTGCTGAAGCATTGAGTTTCCGGGGCGCGGACCACATAGGACGATTCTTCCGGAAGGAAATGAAAACAAGCCCCATCGCCTATCGCAAAGAGCACAGATACAGATAATTGTTAGAGATAGTCCCCTGTCGGCGGAAACCATTCGGCACAGAACCGCCGCGGAAAACAGTTTCACTGTTGACGAGCCAGTGCACCACACAGCGCGCCGCCGTACGTGCCCAAACGAGCGCACAATGTTCAGGATGAGAGACCTTTTGAGCCGCTAACCTCTGCCGATGCGTCTCATGTAGCGTTTGTCCTTCTTGAGGCCCATCCTGGATGCCTTCTTCTTGACGGCGTCGGTTTTGCGGCCGAGCTTTCGAGCTATCCTGGACGTGGGGTTTGTCGGAAACAATTTCCTGAGCAGGTTGATGTCGCGGGCTGACCACTGTCCCCTGGCCGCTCTCTTCTTTCCTTTTCTCTTCGCCATATTATGCTCCTTTCATTTTGAAGGTGCATAGCGAAAATATGTCCCTGCCTTATGACAGCGTTGCGCACAATCTAACACCGGCGACGGATAGTGTCAAGGGTATTTAGCGATGCAAAAGCAAAAAATATCGGCAACAGAGGGTGCGAAGGTGACAAGGGTATGTTACACGTGCGGGCGAGGAGGGTCATCGGGACACTTTACAGTCGGCCGGTTTCGGCTATACTGTATGTCGATTATGGCAGAAATACCCAAAAATTCGGTAGGGATTGTCGAAACACGCATTGTTCGTGTCGTTGAGGCGGATGCGCCGCTTGAGCTTGCCTGCGGCAGGAAACTGGGGCCTGTCGACGTCGCGTACGAGACATACGGACGGCTGGATAAGAACGGGGACAACGCTATCCTGATTTGCCACGCACTCAGCGGGGACGCTCACGTGGCGGGCTACAACAGCGCCGAAGACCGCAAACCGGGCTGGTGGGACAATATGGTCGGGCCCGGCAAGGGCATCGATACCAATAAGTATTTCGTCATCTGCTCGAACTTTTTGGGCGGCTGCAAGGGGACGACCGGGCCATGCACGGCCAATCCGGCTACGGGCAAGCCCTACGGGCTTGATTTCCCAATCATTACAATCGCGGATATGGTCAGGGTTCAGAAACTGCTGCTGGATAAGCTCGGCATCAGGAAGCTGCTGGCGGTGATAGGCGGGTCAGTCGGCGGAATGCAGGTTCTTCAGTGGGCAGTACAGTACCCCGACATGGTACGCTCCGTGATAGCCGCTGCAACAACGAGCCATCTCGGGGCACAGTCGATTGCTTTTGACGCGGTCGGACGAAGTGCGATACTGGCCGACCCGAATTTTGTGGCAGGACAGTACCACGACAAGCAAGGCCCCGACAGAGGTCTGCGCATTGCGAGAATGATTGGGCATATCACGTATCTGTCGGAGGCAGGTATGCGCGAGAAGTTCGGCAGGAAACTGCGCAACGCCGATGAGTACCGCTATGACTTTGATTCGGAATTTGCCGTTGAGACATATCTTGACTACCAGGGGCAGAGCTTTGTTGAGCGGTTCGACGCCAACAGTTATCTGTACATAACCAAAGCCGCTGATTATTTCGACCTGCAGAAGGACTATGGCGGCCTTGTCAATGCGTTTGCGAATACCCGGAGCAGATTCCTGATAATCAGTTTTTCGAGCGACTGGCTCTTTACGCCGGCGCAGTCAAAGGCAATGGTCGATGCGCTGGCGGCGAACAGGAAGAACGTAAGTTACTGTGACATATTGTCGCCATACGGGCACGATGCCTTTCTGCTTGAGCCGGAGGCGCTGGGGCGTTTCATCTGCTGCTTCCTCAAGGCAACATACGACCCGCAGAACCGCCGGCCCTGCTCCTGTTCCAACCTGGGTGGGCAGTCGCCGAATATGCTCGACCAGCCGCATCGAGCGCGTGTGGATTATGATTTGATAGAATCGTTGATAGAGACGAACAGCAGCGTGCTGGACGTCGGGTGCGGCGACGGCCAATTGTTAGCCAATCTGATTAGGGACAAGAACATACACGGCGAGGGAATAGAGCTTGAGCAGGAACTGGTCCTCGACTGCGTCTGCCGGGGTCTGCCGATTATCCAGCAGGATGTCGAGCAGGGGCTTGAGTATTATGCCGACAAGTGCTTTGACTATGTGATACTTTCACAGACAGTCCAGACGCTGAAGAATCCCGCAAAGGTTTTCGGGGAGCTGCTGCGGGTAGGCCGAAAGGTAATCGTCAGCTTTCCGAACTTTGCACACTGGCGTTGCCGGCTGCAGTTGTCGCTGTCAGGCAGGTCGCCGGTTACAGGGAAACTGCCGTTTGAGTGGCACGATTCGCCGAATATGCATTTTTTGTCGCTGAAGGATTTCGACCGGTTTTGCGCCAAGCTTGGGGTGACGGTCGAAAGGCGAATACCGTTAAGCAAGACGCGGCCAAGCCCAATAAAAGTTGCGCCGAATCTTTTTGCCGAGCAGGTAGTATATGTTACGAGCAAGGTATGACGCGGCTGGAGACAGAGATATGGAGCAGGTAGAGCGCATCGGGGTATCATTGGAGAAAGAACTGCTGGCGAACTTTGACAGGATGATTGCCGGACAGGGATACCATAACCGGTCGGAGGCAATACGCGACTTGATACGCGACCGGCTGAGCTGTGAGCGGCTGAAGAATCCAAAGGCCAGGGCAGTCGCCGCCGTTTGCCTGGTCTATGACCATCATTCGACCGGAGTAATGAGGACGCTGACGTCGTTGCAGCACTCGCATCTGCTGCAGGCGATATGCACCACGCACGTACACCTTGATGCCCACGACTGCCCCACATCCTGTTACCGGTGTCTGCGAAGTTA
>CAYGVZ010000225.1:0-5146 GCA_964353475.1 uncultured Pirellulales bacterium
ATAGGCGATATTATGAAACTGGCGGAGAGTCGCAGATGCAAACTGCTCAGGACGGATTACATAAGCGGAATCCGCGTGATGCTCGAATACAAGGCGCCGTTAGCGGAAATTGTCTATGATTTTTACAGCGTCCTCAAGGGCATAAGTCACGGCTATGCGACGATGGACTACGAGTTTATGAGTTTCGAAGAGAGCGACCTGGTGAAAATGGACATACTTGTCAACAAGGTCGCCGTGGATGCACTATCTCTGATTGTGCATCGAGAAACCGCAGAAGCACGCGGACGTCGGCTGATAACGCGGCTTCGCAAGTCAATCCCGCGCCATCAGTTTGAGATACCGCTTCAGGCGGCCATAGGAGGCAAGGTTATCGCCAGAGAGACCATCAAGGCGTATCGCAAGGACGTGACCGCCAAACTTTACGGCGGAGACGTTACCAGGAAAATGAAGGTACTCAAGAGGCAAAGAGAAGGCAAGAAGCGGATGAAGAACATCGGCTCGGTGCAGATACCGCAGGAGGCCTTTATGAGTATTCTGGATTCCGGCCAAGAAGAATAACCCATCTTTGCGGAGTGGGCGAGCCAAAATCAGCGCCGCAGCGGGGCAGCAGGACAAGTTCCCTGCCGGCTACCAGAACGTCAGATAGATAAGTGCGAAGATGGCGAGGTTCACCAGCCACCAGAACCAGATACTCTTATGCCATCGCACCGATTCGCCCGCCGGCAAACGCAGCATCATCGCAGGATTCCAGATATAAAGATTGCCGCCTGTTTCGCGTAAGCCGAGACGCCAGCTATATGCAATCGCCGCGACGTAGGATGAAATGATGAGAACGGCTATTGCCGCAGGATTCGCATTTATAAGCCAGAAAATCAACGCGGCGGCTGCCGTGTTGAGAAGCAGGCAAATGGACATCGACCGCATTAATGAAAATGATACAAGGATGACTATTGACAGTATGAATATGCCGCCTCCGAACAAGAGGGAGTTTTCGAGATTTGGCGGCAGAAAGTGAATGTTGGCATCGGCGAGGAATGATTTGACAAACGTTATCGGCACGGTCAGTATCGCCAGCAGCAGGCAGGCGATGGCGCCGCGCTCTTTGGCGGGCTTCCAGAGGGCCCCGCCGACAAACACCACGGCCGCCGGGGCGGCCATAGGCGCCCATATATCCTGGCAATAGCGAAAAATGCTGTCCCATTTCATCACTACCGGCGCAAAAAGTGCGCCGGCAACCAGGGCGGCTGTGCCGGACCACTGCCCGAACCTGACCAACTTGTCCTCGGGCCAATCCCTGCCCTTCCATCGGCGGAAAAGGTCCAACGTTACCATAGTCGATGTGGAGTTTACCAGGCCGGAAATAGTGGACATAATCGCGCCTATTACCGCCGCGACAACCAGGCCTCGCATACCCGCGGGGATTAACTCGGCGACGACGCTGGTATATGCGGCGTTATGGTCCGACAGGTTGGGATTCATAGCGTAGTAAATCATCCCGGGGGCGGCTGTGGCCAACGGCAGCAGCAGTTGCAGCGCCGCCGCGAAAAGGACCCCCATCTTGGAGTGCCACTCATTTTTTGCCCCCAGACAACGCTGATTGATGAACTGGTCGGTGGCGTAATACCACACGTTGGTCGATAGCGCCAGTATCACCAGGGCCGTCCAGGGTACCTCGTGGCTTTGAGGAGCGATAAGGTGGGCACGCTGGCCGGCGCCAATAACTGCGGCAAAGTTCCAGTCCAGATGATACATACCTGCGAAGAATACATACAGCCCGCCACCCATCAGCAAAATACACTGGAAGAAATCAGTCCACGCAACCGAAAGCATCCCGCCATAAATGGTATATGCCCCGGTCGCAACGGCAAGCAGCCAGACCGCCGCAATCCGGTTGAAGTGCCACATTTTCTCCAGGGCGTAGCCGCCCGTATAGAAAACCAGTGCAAAATTCACGAAAATGTAACTGGCAATAATCAGCAGTGCGTAGAGAGTGCGGGCATAAGGCCCGTAACGACGTTCGAGATACTCCGGCATTGTGGTTATGCGATTGCGCACATAAAGGGGCACGAAAATCAGAAGCAGGACCGACAGGGCGGGGAAGACCATCCATTCCCAGTTCATCACCGGCATACCGAGCTTGTATGCGTACCCCACCTCGCCCACGAATTGCTCGGAACTGATTCCGGCAGCAATGATTGACGCTCCGACCGCATACCAGGGCAGGCGATTACCCGCGCGAAAATAGTCGTGAATCGTGGGCTTTTCTCTTCTGGCCACTGCAAAGCCGATGACCAGAACAATGACTATGTAACCGAAGAAGAAAAGTGCGTCGAATGAACCAAACATACAATTACTCCTAATCCCAGACAGCCCTGAACAGCAGGATGACCGATTCAGGATAGCTTCTTGTTACCATCATCGCCTCCCGGCCCTTGCGTAGCCGCCGAACATTTGGGCGAGTGATTCGAGCGATTTTTTCGGCCTGTGGTCAACGGTTAGCACACCGTATGGGCCGAAGGTCGCGTAATCTATGAAGTCGCGTCTGTGATAGTAGTCCTGCCAGCACCACAAGACGCCGCCCGCGACGTCGGGTACATTGTTGATTGCCTCCCAGACCTTCTCGATATACCGTCCCTGAAAATCCTCGGAGTAATGAACGTCTCCGCGGATACCCTTTATGCCGCGTGTCCCGAACTCCGTTATGATAATCGGTTTGTCGAAATGCCGCCGCTGCTCTTCGATGTGCCGCTGCGATGGATGGCGGACGAGCGAATCAAGCTGTGCAAAATGCGAACACTTTTCGCCCATAAAGACGCCGTAATAAATGTTGAAGCACACGATATCCGCTTGTTCGAAGGCAAGGTGCGGCCTTGCGTCGCCGGCGGCAACGAAAGTCACCGGCCGGGTCTTATCCAGCTCTTTGGTTTTCTTGATAAGCTCCCGCATAACGGTGATACCGATTTCGTTATTGGTTGCGCACTCGTTACACATGCTCCAAGCGATGATGCACGGGTGGTTCCTGTCCCTGCGAATCATCTTCTTAAGTGCAGTTGAGGCGGGTTTGAGAATGTCGAGGTCCTGCTGCGCGCCTTTGCCCCACCAGTCCTGACCCCACCAGTTCAGCGGCAACTCTTCCATCATCAATAAGCCCATCTCGTCAAAGAGCGAGAGCGTCTCGGGCGAATTTGGATAATGTACCCTGATAAGATTAACGCCCGCCTTTTTCATCATTCGAAGGTCTTCGACTATAAGCTCTCTTGGGGGATTGGGGCCGAACTTGCCGTAAAAATCATATCGGTTGACGCCTTTGATTTTGAGTTCCCTGCCATTGAGCAGAATTCGTTTTCCCTGCACCTCGATTTTTCTGACGCCAAAACGCTGGGACAAGTCATCGACTGCCAGGCCATTCTGATGAAGCACAGCGTCGAGAGTATAAAGAACCGGCGTATCCGGCGACCACGCGGAAGCTTTCGCCATTGTCAGGTCAAGTTCGACAGTTGTGACATCGGCTGGTTTGCAGGTAGTTTTTTTTCTTGCCGAGTATCCGCAGGCGGGGACTTCGATTACCACGTCTGTCATCGCGACCTGGTCGCCGCGATTGCAGACCTCGATTTTACAGGACAGTTGCGCCCCATCGCCATCAGGGGTCGCGATTACTGTCAGGTCCGCGATATAAAGCGGCGAGGTGCTGACTAATTGGACGGGCTGCAGGATTCCGCCGAATTGCATCCATTCAATATTGGATGCAGCAGGCAGCCATTCGATTCTCGGCTTGTTGTCCACTCGCAGGACCAGGTGATTCGGCGCATCGGGCTTAAGATGTTCGATGACGTCAAATTCAAAAGGAAGATAGCCGTCTGTGTTCTCACCGAGAAGGCGGCCATTTAACCATGCTTTTGTATAATAGTTTACTCGCCCGAAGATAAGCCGCTTGACCATGCCGGATTTGACAAGCCCCGGCGATATGGTGGTGCAATACCAGCCGATGCCCTCGTAACCCCATAGCGCCTCCTCGTAACAATCCCATGCCTTGGGGACTTCCACCTTCGCCCAGTCGGTGCGATTGAAGCCATCTGAGTACCATTGCTCTTTTTCGCCAATGTCGAAGGCGTCCATCTGGAATCGCCAGCCCCGATTCAGCACATCCTCGAGCCGCCGAACATCCGGGATGTTTGCAAAACTACCTGACCGGGGTCTGGTTTGACAACCACTGCCCAGGAAATTCAAACTTGTTGTGGCGAGCGATGCTTTTTTCAGGAACTCTCGACGATCCATTGGAGCAGCCTTTCAATTCGTGTTCTCGCAGGGCTGTGGCACCACCTTTACAATCAGCCGTCTGGCGTCGGCATCGTAGTACCACGCACTGGCTTTAGCACCATTCACCTGGCGCTCACTGTCGGCATTTTTCAGAGCACCGCCTTTATTCACCATCACAGTACTCCTGCTGACATCGACCGACTCGGGTCGTTTATTCCATCGGGCAATACGGTAGATAATCGGCGTTGAGATACCCGCAGGTCGGACATCCAGCTTGAGCGTGTCGTCCAGATGCTCTGAGTTTATGACGTACCAGCGGTCTGCAGCTTCGTCTCGGTATCTGAAATCGGACCTTCCATGCGGATATACAAGCACGGTCATACTGCCCTTCGACTCGCTGGTGCCGTGCGCGGTGTAGTTGCGCTCTACATCCATTGGAATAATCGCACCGTTTCGAATGAAAATAGGTTCTTTGCCCAGCGGTACCGGATAATCTTTCGCAGACCCTGTAACAACCTGCTGTTCATCCCAGTAGTTGATCCACTGTCCATCAGGCAGTTTAATATCGAGTGTCCGCATATAATCGGTTACGTAAGCAACGAAAATCTCATCGCCCAGCTTGGTAGTGAAATGACACGGGTCGCAGCCGCGATAGACAGGTTCGCCGGGATTTTCATGCATGTTCCACGAGTAACTAAACAGATAAGGGACCAGTTCTTTGTGGACCCATGAATAATACCTGTATGCTTCTATGAGCTTTGGACTGTACTTATCGAGCCATGGGTCGCTGTTGGCATAGGGGGTGTTGGCCATAACAACCTGAAAGCAGCCAAACCGATTAGTACAAACAAAGTCTGGCCCGGTGGGAGTGGCGGGCTGTCTCTTAGCG
>CAYGVZ010000226.1:0-5096 GCA_964353475.1 uncultured Pirellulales bacterium
AGAGGATTTTAATGTGCGGCAATGAGGCCCTTGCGGAAGCGGCCATTATTGCCGGACTTGACGCATATTTCGGCTATCCTATTACGCCGCAAAATGAAATCCCCGCTTATATGTCCCGCAGAATGCCCGAGGAAGGCAGGGTCTTTGTCCAGAGCGAAAGCGAATTAGCGGCAATCAATATGGTCTTCGGTGCAGCCGCCACAGGCAAACGGGCAATGACCAGCTCCTCAAGCCCAGGCATCAGCTTGATGCAGGAAGGACTCAGCTACCTCGCGGGGGCGGAACTACCCTCTGTTGTCGTCAATGTTATGCGGGGCGGCCCCGGATTGGGTAACATCGCACCGTCGCAGGGCGATTACTTCCAGTCCGTCAAAGGCGGCGGGCACGGCGATTATAAGATAATCGTCTTTGGCCCGGCAGGCGTACAGGAACTTGTCGATACAATGCCGCTCGCGTTTGATTTAGCTGACAAATACAGAATCCCCGTTATGATTTTAGCCGACGGCATATTAGGTCAAATGATGGAGCCGGTGGTGATTGAGAAAAAGCCCAGGCCGAAACTGCCGCCTAAGGACTGGGCCTTGACAGGCGCCGACGGCAGAAAGCAGAACATCGTCCGCTCGCTCTGGTTAGCGGATGGCGCAGTTGAGCAGCACAACTATGACCTTCAGGCAAAGTACCGCCAAATCGAAAAAAACGAGGTTCTCTGCGAACAGTATAAGACAGACGATGCGGATATTGTCGTAGTTGCTTACGGAATCGCCTCCAGAATCGTCCGGGGCGCCATTGAAAAGGCAAGACAGGAAGGAATCAGGGTTGGCTTGATTAGGCCGATTACGCTCTGGCCTTTCCCATCCGACCAAATCAGCAAAGCCGCAGATGAACCCAGGGTTTTCTTAGTTGTTGAGATGAGTTGCGGCCAAATGGTCGAGGATGTGAAGCTGGCAGTCGCGGGCAAAGCCCCCGTTGTATTCTGGGGTCGTCCCGGCGGCGGCGTCCCAACGGTTGAACAGGTGCTTGAGAGAATAAAACAGTTGACGACAGGGAACAAAAAATAATGCCGCAAACCTTATTCAAAAGAACGCCCACGCTCAAAGATGTCCCCACGCATTATTGCCCGGGCTGCGGGCACGGCATCGCCCATCGGCTGATTGCAGAGGCAATCGATGAGCTTGGTATTCGCGGCAGGACCATCGGTATTGCGCCGGTCGGCTGCGCGGTCCTTGCTTATGACTACTTCGATGTTGATATGGTCGAGGTTGCTCACGGCAGGGCGCCCGCGGTCGCAACAGGTATGAAGCGCACCAACCCCGATAAAATCATATTCTCGTATCAGGGTGACGGCGACCTGGCGGCAATCGGGACAGCGGAGATTATCCACGCGGCGCACAGGGCTGAACAATTCACCGTCTTTTTTATAAACAACGCTGTCTTCGGTATGACGGGCGGGCAAATGGCGCCTACGACAATTCTCGGTCAAATCACGGCCACCACCCAACAGGGCCGGCAGGCCGATGGCCAGGGTTATCCGCTCCAGGTATCAGAGCTGTTGGCAGTCCTGCCTGGCGCAATCTACATCGAGCGCTGTGCGCTCAGCGGCCCCGCTCAAATCCGCAAAGCCAAGGCGGCAATCAGGCACGCATTCGAGCTGCAGGTTAGTGGCGCAAAGGGACTGTCGCTGGTCGAAATTCTCTCTCCCTGTCCGACCTACTGGCGATTGTCTCCCGCGGACGCAATGCGGTGGATTGAAAACGAGATGATTAAGGTCTTCCCGCTGGGCCGCTTGAAGGGATGAAAAAAATGCCGGCAACCGCTGTTTACGAAGAGGTTACTATCGCCGGGTTTGGCGGGCAGGGGATAATCCTGGTGGGAAAACTGCTTGCCCAGGCGGCGATGCGCTCCGGCAAAGAAGTTACCTGTATGCCATCCTATGGCGCGGAGGTTCGCGGCGGCACAAGCAACTGTATGATTGTCATCTCCGATAATCCCATCCCTTCGCCGGTTTTCAGCAATCCCGATTCGCTTATCGCAATGAACAAGGCCTCCCTGGACAAATTCGGGCCGCGCATAAAAAAAGGCGGGCTGCTGGTAATAAACAGCTCGCTGATTGATGGCCAGCCGCAGGTTGACAAGTCAATCGAAGTGATAAAAGTCCCCGCCGACGCCATTGCGCTCGAGCTGGGTAATATAATGGTCGCCAATATGGCTGCTCTCGGCGCGTACCTGCAGAAGCGAGGCCTGCTTGGCCCGGACCTGGCAGTCGATTGCCTTGCGGATGTGATTGCCGCACGGCACCACAAGACCCTGCCGATTAACGCCGAAGCCCTCAGACGCGGCGCTCAGTTCGCACAACAATACAGCGGCTGAACGCGCGCCATTTTGCAAAGGTACCACGGATGGAGACCTTAACGCACATAACGGGTAACACTCAAAACCGCCGGCTGATAGTCGCGCCCCGCCGCGACGGCGCCGCACTGCGAATGACGCCGCTGATTGATATGACGTTTCTTCTGCTGCTGTTTTTCCTTGTGGCCGCCAACTGGAGACCGAAAGAAGATTTTCTCCCGCTGCAATTGCCCGCTGCAACCGCTGCACCTGGCCCTCTGATAAGACCCGAGCCGTTGATTATTCAAATCTCCGCAACGCCGGCAAGTCGGGGCTGCATCGTCCAAATCGGCCAGGCCCGCACAGCCGTTCTCGAAAAAACAGACATTCAAGCGGACCTTGCCGTGCTGACGGAGCAAATCAGGGATTGTTTGGCCGAACAAAAACGGCTCGCCACCGACCCCGTGGAAATCGCCTGTGCCGCCGACGTCAAATGGGAGCATCTTGCTTTGGTCTATAACACGCTTTTCGGGATGGGCGCGACAGACATCACATTCCAAATGACAGAGGTGCCGTCCGATGAGAGCCGGGATTAAACGCCTCGCAAGAACCGCAGGCATCATCCTTATCTTTGTGCTGTCCTTTTCCCTGCAAATGACCCTGGCCGATGATACCCTTCCCACCGCCGAGGATGTCAATCGACTCGCCGACTCGGCAAGGCAGATTGCCGAGACGTTTATCCAGCAGAGTTTCGACCTGCGAATCAGATATGAGTACAAGGATGGTTTCCTCACGCCGCAGGATAAGCAGGACCTGCACTCTCTCGCCGAGACAGCCGCCGCCAACCTGGCGCAGCTTGCACAGCAGCAGCAACTGCTCAGGCAGCAAATTGAGGACTACACCGGCGATGACTGGGAGGCGCGTTTTGGCTCAACCGGCCTGTGGAGAAAACTGGCCGCGGACATCCGCAGGACGCTGCTTACGAAATCCGAAACCGAGTACTATCTTGCCATTGCCTGCGACCAGCCGGAAAAAGACAGCGTCCTCCGCAGCGTACTTGCACAAATTGATTCGCTTACAGTTGACAGGCCCACACCTAACGCGACGTTACTAAAGGGCAGCGTTTACGCTGTGCTGGCGCAGAGCGACCCAAATTCCAGAACTGCGGCTGAAGCGGAACTTAATCGACTGATGATTCGCTCTGACCTCGGTTGCTCAATCATCTTCAAAGCTGCTCTTGAGAGAATCAAGCTGACGGCCTCAGCCGAGCCGAACCTGTTGACCTCGATGGCGAAGGGTATTTCACAAAGTGATTGCAAAGACGACATCGAGCTTGTTCTGTCCCTGGCGTTCCTGCAGCACCGTTACGAACCCAACGGCCTGGCTGAAACCGTCTCGCTCTGGCCCGAACTCGAGCGACTCCTCGGCGATGTCATTCTGCTGGACTTGTCAAGCCGACTTAAAGAAGGGCAGGATATCGGGCAAATCAGTCCCATCGAAGCTGAACTCGCCGCACAGGCCGCCTCGAAAAACAAACCTGCGGATTACCGGAAACTACTGGAGCATCTGGCGCAGAACGGCCCGACTCGGACACCGCTGACGCTCTACGTCGCCGCTACGGCGTCTGCCGAATCATCTCCCGTCAAAGCAACCTCGCTGTTTATAAAGGCAGCCAAGATGCAGCAACAACAGCCAAGTCCCCGGCTGGATTTGACCGCAGCAGAAATCTCCCGCCAGGCAGTGGGCCTTGCATATAACCTGTTCACAAAAGACGCCAACAACTGCGACCTTGCCCTGTCGGCCTTTGAGAGCTGCCGCGAAGTTACAGACAACAAGATGGATGACGACGTCGAATACCTTTACTGCTCGGTGCTCAACAAGTGCGGCCGGGAAGAACAGGCGGAAAAACTGCTTCGAACGATAGCCGCTCGGCCGCCGGGAACCTGGCGCAACAGGGCCCGACTCGACCTGATAATGGAGCAGGTACAGCAAGCCGGCCCGGATTCCGCCGTAGCAGACCAGGTCCTCAGGCAGCTAAACGACCTGATAGGCGACTGCAATCTCCCCGGCGACGCCCAGAACCTCATTCGAACGCAGGCGGTAACTCTCTACTGCGAATTGCTGCTGCGCAAACAGGATGAATCATCGACAAAGAAAGTCCTCGAAATCGCCTCTGCGGAAATTGCCGCCAATCCGGCGATGGCGCAATTCAAAGTCAGGGCATTGTACCAACTGGGCCTGCTCGAACAGGCGGTCGCCTTTGTTGCGCAAAACGTGCCGGGACAGGACGGCTGTCTCCTGGCGCCTGCGACGGAGCTGCTTTTCGTTGTCCTTGACCAGGTAGAGCAATGGCAACTGCAGGCCGCCGACTTCAACACAATGATTGCCGACTGCGAGAAAATCGCGCAGGTCGTCCACAAACATATCTACAAACGCCAAACCGCACAGCTCCTGGCGGAAGTATCTCTTTTCACGGCTGGCAGCGACCGCGCCAAACTGGCGGAAATCGAAAAGGTGCTCTATTCTATGCCTGGCGCTGAGAATGTCGTTTTTCTGCGATGCAGGGCACGGCTGTTCGCCAAACGCGGGAACTTCCGTGAGGCCGCCCAGCTTTGGGCGAGAATCTGCGAGCTTGAAAAGGACAGGTCGCCTTCTGTCGGCACGCGCTCGTGGAACTGGTGGCGGGCAAAATACTACCAACTCGATTGCCTCGCCCGGCTGCCCCAGGCCGACAAAAACGACATCAGGCATACCGTAGAAGTCCTCGAAAA
>CAYGVZ010000227.1:0-5054 GCA_964353475.1 uncultured Pirellulales bacterium
GACGTAGAGTAGAAGTATGATGCTGAGCATATTTTTCATTTCACGTTCCTTACGCAAAAAATGGCAATTAATGAACGGACAGCCACCGTTTTTCACTCTCCAGTTTAACATTTAATTTTCTTCTCTCGCGGCCTGCACTGCCTGCACTGAGCTTGCCGAAGTGAGCAAGCGTAGCGCAGCCTGCGGTGAGCACAGTCGAACCGTCGAAGGACTTTCGGCCTTACCGCGCCACTATATCCCCAAACTGGAAACAAAAGCAAGTTTTTTCGCCGCTATTTTTCTACCCGAAGATACGAAGATATCACCTTGCTTCTATTGAACAAGCCCGTGTTAATCAGTGTGAATCAGTGTCTGAATTCTCTGTGTTCCCTGCCCGCCCTCCGCTTGCCGCGGCGAAGCCACTTGGGCGAAGCCGGGTGGTGAAAGGATTTCACTTGACAGCAAACATTCCACATAGTATAATATCCACCGAATATATAGAAAGTAAATACAGTATCGTAATTTCGGAGGTCTCAAAAATGACCACTCAAGCTCGGCTATCTTACCCCGTGAGATGTGCAGCTATCTCACCGGGGCCCATTTCGCCTATCTTGCCCAAACCGCCACGACCCACGAGTCCCGCCTGCCCCGAGCGACCTGTGGTGAGCGAGGTCGAACCAAGTCGAGGAGAGCCACGAGCAACGATTATGCAAAACGAACTCGCAGCGCAGCGGAGATTCCTACGGGGCAGCTCCTTGGAACCGCAAACCGGGGACCAATTTTCAAGCTCGTCCCGCAGCAGGACGCAATGTATGATTATGCAAAACGAAGCCAATTTCGGAAAAGTGAATTTGCCCCCAACCCCCAGCCCAGAAAGGACTTACACAGAAAATACCCTCTCCGCCGACCCGAAAAACGAACCCAATTAGAGCCAATTTGCAGTGCCGCCTGCCCAGAGGGGGTGCAGACCCCTGCGGGTGGGTTTCTTAAAACACCAAAACGATGCGTATCAATTGCGGATTGAGAGAATAAAGGCGGGCTGGTATGATGCAGGTTTTGAATCGGCTGCTCGCCTCGCTGCGCCCTACCTCGGCTCGACGCTCGCCTCGCTTCGCGGGCGAAGCGGGCCGAGTCGAGACGGGCGGGCGAAGCGGGAAGGATAACGTATGGATGAAGGTGGAACCGGCTTGCCGGGCAACGTAACGCATATCGAGGTGGATGGGCGGGATGTTTATCTGGTGGCGACCGCGCACGTGTCGAAGGAGAGCGTTGAGGATGTGCGCCGGACGATTACCGAGGTGAAGCCGGATGCGGTGTGCGTCGAACTGTGTGAATCTCGCTACAAGGCGATGACGCAGCCGGATGCGTGGCGGAAGATGGATGTCTTCAAGGTCATCAAAGAGGCAAAGACGCTGCTGCTGTTGGCGCAACTGATAATGACCTCGTTTTACCGACGGCTTGGCGAAAAGCTCGGCGTCCAGCCGGGAGCGGAGATGCTTGAGGCAATCAAACAGGCACAGGAAAACGGCGCTGAGCTTGTACTGGCCGACCGCGATATTCAGGTAACGCTCAAACGTGTTTACGGCTATCTGGGGTTTTGGACAAAGTTACGGTTGGCGAACCATTTACTGATGAGCGTGTTCAGCAGTGAGCAAATCAGCGAGGAGCTTGTCGAGAAAATCAAAAAGCAGGACCAGCTCGAGGCGGTATTGGCGGAATTTGCCGAGAAATTCCCGCAGATAAAGAGGCGGCTGATTGACGAGCGCGATATTTACCTGGCGCAGAAGATTCGCCGGGCGCAGGGCACAAGGATTGTCGCCGTGGTCGGCGCGGGGCATATAAAAGGGATACAGGAACATATCGTGCAAGATGAACCAATTGATGAGCTGATGGAACTGCCGCCGAAATCGCCGTGGGGGACAGTGTTCAAGTGGGGAATACCGGCGGCGATAATTGCCGTGCTGGTTTACGGTTTCTTTGCACACGGCGCTGCTCACTCTGTGGAGAATATCTACATTTGGGTCCTGGTGACGGGTTTGTGTGCGGCGGCCGGGGCGGCGGTGGGGCTGGGACATCCTTTGAGTATCCTGGCTGCCTTCGTGACTGCTCCGATAACAACGTTGCATCCATTGCTGGCGGCGGGGTGGTTCGCGGGCCTTGCGCAGGCGTGGGTCAGAAAACCGACTGTAGCGGATTTCGAAGACATCCACCTCGCAATAATGACACTGAGGGGTTTCTGGACACACCCAATCGTTAAAATCCTGTTGATTACGGCCTTTGCAAATCTGGGAAGTTCGCTTGGGTTGTGGATTGCCGGCGCGTGGATAGCGGCCAGGTCAATGTGATAAGTTACGGCGAGCGGACAAGGCAGTGGGCGAACAGTGCAACGGAGGCGAGCAGGGGTACGAGAAAGAGCGGCCAGTAGAAATGGGCGGCGTAACCGGGGCTGGTGATACAGGGACCGACGGTGCACAGAGAGAAAATTACGACTGAGATACAGGCACAGAAGCCGAACCAGCAGAGGGGTGTAACCCTGATTGGGCGGGCGACGCAATCGCGGTAGAGAATTTGCCAGGCAAAAAGCAGCATTACAAGCGAGACAAGGAGCGGGGCAAGAACAGGGGAGGCCCAGGGAAGCGGGATGAGAAAAAGGATGTCCCAATCCATAATTGAAGTGGGCCAGTCGAGCAAAACTTTGAGCCAGACGTAATAGAAGATGTCCCAGACGGCGAAAATGGCCAGGAAGTGCGCAAAGCGTTGGCGTCGATTGGTGCCAAACAGCCAGGCGGCGGTGAAAATCACAACAACCGTCGCGGCCTCTCTGCCGACCTCGGTGAAGAGCAGTCGTTTCCAGAGCGGGTCTGTGTCGAAGGCGTGAGGCAGGGGAAATGTAAAACCGGCAGGATAAAAGATTTCACGCAGGTAAACAACGACCGCGGCCTCGATGTAGCCGAAGGCGACTCCGAAAATGAAAACGATAAGCAGTCGTATCAGCAGCGATGCGGGCGCCTTGTTTGACAGATCGTCGCTCATAGAAGAGTTCAGGCAGTTACAGTTGTTTCAGTGCTTCCAGCAGCGTCCTGATTATCTTGCGTTCCGGAACAGTTGCGATTCTCAGCCCCCGGCAGTAAATGAAGCCCTTGTTTTTGGCGGCGCAAACGGCGAGGTCGGCGTCGGCGGCTTCGCCGGGGCCGTTGACTATGCAGCCCATAACGGCGATGCGGAGAGGTCTGTCGATATGGGCGACCGCTTTTTTCACTTCGCGCGCCAGTTGGGTAACATCAATTTCGGCGCGTGCGCAGGTTGGGCAGACAATAAGCTCAACGGATTGCCTGCCTGCCAGGCCCAGCGCAGCAAGAATCTGCCTGGCCATCTCGGTCTCAACAAGCGGGTCGGCGGCGGCGCTGACCCGGACAGTGTCGCCGATGCCTTCCGCAAGTAAAGTCCCCAGTGTAACGGCAGAAGGAATTTGGGCGTCTTCAGGCAGGCCTGTGTGCGTGAGGCCGAGATGAATGGGATAAGGGAATCTCTCGGCGATTCTTCGATTGATTTCGATGGTGCGAAGCGCGTCGGAGCTTTTTGCGCTCAGGACGATTCTCCTGAATCGGCGCGACTCAAAGAGGCGGACGTAGGCGGTCATTTCGCGGAGCATCAGGGAAACGCGACGTGCAGCGGGAACGCCGGCGGCTTTGAGGTCTCTTATGCTGGCCTCGTTAACCCCGATGCGTATGGCGGCGTTGTGCATCTTGGCAGAGTCGATGATGCGCAGGATGTCTTTTTTGCTTTTGATGTTGCCGGGGTTAAGGCGTACTTTTGCCGCGCCTGCCTCGATGGCCTCGATTGCCCGCTGAGGGCTGAAGTGCACGTCGGCGATTAAGGGGACATTGACCTGGCGGACGATTCTGGCGAAGGCGGCGGTGTCCCCGACTGTGGGGACGGCAAGTCGGACGAGACGACAGCCGGCAGCGACCAGTTCGTTGATTTGCCGGATGCACCGGTCGGCATCAGTGGTGGGCACTTTTGTCATTGATTGAATAACGATGGGCGCATCCGAGCCGATGAGAACGTCGCCGATGAGGACCTGGATGGTTTTTCGCCTTTTAATCATAGCCGAATTGTAGCTTGTGATAGCAACGCAATCAAACTAAAATGCCCGGCGCGCCAACCGTGATAAGGGGTGCTGAGAATGTCACTTATAAGCAGAAGGAAATTTCTGAAAGCGGCGTTGGGTCTGCCGGCGCTGGCGATGGGTGGCTGCGCTGCAACCGCGGGCAGCGGGAGGCGGAAAAGACCGAATGTACTTTTCATTTTCACGGACCAGCAGACCGCGAGGGCAATGAGCTGGATGGGCAATCCGCATTTGAAGACGCCTGCGATGGACGCCCTTGCAGCCAAGGGCGTGGCGTTTGAGCAGTCGTATTGCACAAGTCCGCTGTGTGCACCATCGAGAACTAGCTTGATAACAGGCAAGATGCCGCACGAGGCGGGCGTCAACTACAACGGGGACGTACCAGCACCGGATATACCGAATATGGGGGAGATATTCCGCAGTGCCGGTTACAGGACGGTCTGGGCGGGCAAGTGGCATCTGCCGGAAAGTTATCCGCTGCGGGCCAGGAGCAAACAGCGGGTGATTGCGGGCTTTGAGATATTGAAATTCTACGACCCGCGAAAAGATTATCCCGAGTGGGGCTACGGGGATGTGACCGATGAGCCGTTAGCGGATGCGGTTGTGGACTTTCTGACGGGGTACAATGACGAAAAACCGCTGCTGCTGGCCGTGTCGTTCTGCAACCCGCACGATATCTGTTATTATCCGAGGCAGGGCGAGCGATTCCCAAAGCCGGAAGAAATCAAAGCCCTGTCCCCCCTGCCGAAAAACTTCGCAGTGGACCCAAATGAGCCGGAAATGATTCAGCGGCGGCGTGATATAAATTACTACGGCGAGGAGGTCAGCTACACGAAGGATTGGGAACCCAAACGCTGGCAGGGGTACATTCACGAGTACTGCCGGATGACCGAGAGGGTGGATAAGCAGATAGGCAGGGTGCTGGATGCCCTGCGCGAGAAGGAAC
>CAYGVZ010000228.1:0-5023 GCA_964353475.1 uncultured Pirellulales bacterium
ATTGCCGTACTTTGAGTCGGTGCGGACCTGTCTGCCACCCATACCGAGGCACTGGACGGGATTGGCGCCGACCGCCCAGTTGACGACGTCCAGGTTGTGAACGTGCTGCTCAACGATGTGGTCGCCTGAAAGCCAGGTGTAATAGAGCCAGTTTCTGCACTGGTATTCCATGTCGGACCAATCGCCCTCCCTGTCCTTGACCCACAGGCCCCCCTGGTTCCAGTAGCACTGAGCGGCCCGAATCTCGCCGATGGCCCCATCACGAATCCGCTTCATTATGTCCAGATAATGCGCCTGATGACGGCGCTGAGTACCTGCCACAATACCGAGTTGCTTCTGTTCAGCCGACTTGCTTGAGGCGATTATCGAGCGAATACCAGCCGGGTCAACCGCAACCGGTTTTTCCATAAATACGTGCTTGCCCGCTTCAATCGCGGCCTTGAGATGCATCGGCCTGAAGCCAGGCGGGGTCGCCAGTATGATGAGGTCAACATCGCTTGCAATTACCTGCTTGTACGCGTCAAAGCCGGTGAAACTTGTCTGCGGCGTTGCCTGAAATCTGTCGAGAGAAATCTGCTTCTCTCCGAGCTTCTTCCTGATTTCGTCCGCTGCTTCCGCGACACGGTCTTTGAACGCATCACCAAGGGAGGCAATGACAGCGCCCTGCGATGACTTCAGGCAGTCGATTGCAGCCCCCCTGCCGCGACCGCCGCAGCCAATCAGGCCGACACGGATGACGTCGGATCCGCCTGCATAGGCATTGCTGCTGATTGACCCCATTGCTGCAAGCGATGCCGCCGTCGATACTGCGCCGGCCATAAAGTCCCGACGCGAAATCCTGTTGTCCGTTCCTGGTCTTACGGTCTTCCTGCTCATCTTCGTCATCCTCAATAGACATTCAATCAAATCAATTGCGTTTGTCCCGGCATCGCAACAGGCGCCACCGGCAAATCACCAAATTCATAACGGGGCGGCGACAAGTCAAGCTTGGACTCCTTCATCGCCCAGTCCCAGTTTATTTCACGGCCGGTATAAGCGCTCATCCGTCCCAAAATTCCCGTCATTGTGCTCTCGGCAACGCTCAATCCCTCGTTGATTGGCTTACCGGCGCGAATGCTCGTAATCAAATCCTTATGCTCCTCAACATACGGGTCGGGATTCGGGCCATCGTACTGATACGCATTTGCGCCTTCTATCCTGCCTAAGGCGGCGTCGGTATAAGCCGTTCCCTTTGTACCGACTATATGCTCGGAGATACGGTTGCTCGCCCCTTCCCATTGCCGACACATACTCAGTGCCCTTGCTCCGTTGGGGTATTCGAATTCGACCGCAAAGTGGTCATAGATATTGCCGTAAATCTCATCGTTGCGGACCTGCCGGCCGCCCATACCCAGCGCCTTTACGGGGTGCGAGCCGAACGCCCAGTTCAGCACGTCGATATTATGCACGTGCTGCTCGACGATGATGTCGCCGGAAAGCCAGGTGAAATAATACCAGTTCTGCAATTGCCACTCCATTTGCGACCATTCAGGTCGCCTTTCGGAAAACTTCACTCCCCCCTGGCACCAGTAGCACTGAGCCGCTGCAAGGTCGCCGATGTCGCCGTTGTGGATACGCTTCATAATTTCCAGATAGTGCGGCTGATGCCGGCGCTGCGTCCCCGACACAATTGCCAGGCCTTTCTGGCGTGCGACATCCGATGTGGCTATAATCGACCGCACGCCAACCGGGTCAACTGCGACCGGCTTTTCCATAAAGACGTGTTTGCCCGCCTCGATTGCCGCCGCCAGATGCAGCGGCCGAAAGCCGGGCGGGGTGGCTAAGATAACCAGATCGACGCCGCTTTCAAGCACCTGCTTGTATGCATCCCAGCCGATAAATGCCTTTTCTTTTGTTACTTTGAACGAATCTTTCGGCAGACCTTTGCGCTCCACTTCCTTTTTTATCCTGTTGCCGCTTGTCCCCATCGGCCCGCTGAAAATGTCGCCCATTGTAACAAGCTCAACAGCCGGCGAGGACTCGATGCAGTCAATAGCCGCCTGGGTGCCGCGGGTGCCGCAGCCGATCAGCCCGATGCGCAATTTGTCCGAACCGGCGGCGTGCGTAACAGCGCCGGTCGCCGCCATAACGCCCAGCCCCCCTGCTGCCGAGATGGTATCCGCAAGAAATCGCCGCCGAGAGATTCGTTCTCGCGATTTGTCCCGGTTTTTACGCATCCGACGTTACCCCCTGCAATTATGTGTACATCTTATCGAAATACTTTTGAGCGCTCGCAACGGCAGCACGCATAAGGTCCTCGGCCCTAGCCGTCTCCCTTTGCTGCAGAAACTTGAGCAACTTCTTGTCATCGAGTTCGCTCGCCGCCTGTTCGCACGCCTCCCAGCTCAGGATACTTCTGACAACCCTGTCAATGGCCTGCTCGACATTATCGTAAGCCCGCGGCTGCATATCGTGCCCTTTCCATCGGGCGTATCCCGCGTCCTGCAACAGTCGCGCTATTGCAACGTTCATACCATTCACACGCGCACCGTGGTCGATGTCGTATTTGCCGGGGCCGCCGAGGATAATCCCGTCGTTATACCCCTGGCTGTTAAGGTGCATATGCACCATCATATCGTTGTCTAACTCTTCAACGCTGTCATAGACGTGGTCAAGCCCTATCATTTCCGAATGTCCGAATTCCTTGTTCACGCCTTTTCTCTCTCTCGACACGCCGAACTCATCTTCGAGCTTTCGCCAGAACAATAGTGCGCTTGCCACAGTCGGTATGAGCATCGCAGGATGCCCCTCGTTTGGCTTCGGTTCAAATGCTATAAACAGCGTGTCACCCTCCTCTCGCTCATACATACACAAGTCCGCCACGTTCTCTTTCAGATTCTGGTACATTTGTCTGATTGCCGGCGATGCGACATCGTATCCGAAAGAGCCGTTCCAGATAACGAAGGTCGGCGCCTTGTCGGCGTTGGGGTGCCAGGCCTTTCGCAGCGGGCCGTAGGCCAAGTCAACGGTCCTGTGGCCAAAGTCGGCGGCGCTTTTTCTCTCGTCCGGGTCAAGCGAGGCAATTCCGCCGTAGGCGTAATGGCTGTGGGCGCCGGGTGTAATCATCGCCAGGTACAGCCCCTTATCAACAAGGGCATCGGCGACCTCCGCTGCCGTATTATCATTGACCTCGGTATCGTAGTGCATCTCGACTCCCAGCACGACGTTATCGGGCAGGCGCGGCGCAATCTCGCTCTTGACGAGACGAATCATATCGACGGTATCGAACTTGTCGCCCGCCCATTCGGGACGCATATCCGATGGCACAAAGCCGCCCTTGCCTGCGTTAAATGTCCATCTGCATATACTGTGAAGTGACTCTTTGCCTGCCGCCATCTTTCTGCTCCTTTCAAATTCTTTTGCCGGCTGCCTCAGTATTACGGGCTACAAGATAACGCAAAAACCTGGGCTTTTCACGTCCAATTTCACCGCTGCATCGCAAAAAATCGCCACTTGTCATTTTAGCACGGCGCCTTTTGCAGTTCGCACAGCAAGACATCTTTCCACTGCTCGTATGCCCGCAGGTACGTTGCTCTTAGTTTACAGTCGGGCTTGATTGTACGAATGGGTGTTAGCCCGATGAAGGCATCATCACATCCCTTGTATATGCCCTCGCCGATACCTGCCCCGCGGGCGGCCCCTTGAGAACCATCCGTATCGTAAAGCTCGACCGTCGAGCCGGTAACCGTTGCAAATGCCTGGGCAAAGAGCGGGCTGAGGAACATATTAGCATTGCCCGCACGGACGGTCTTGATTTTCACGCCGACCGCCCGCATTATCTCGAGGCCGTAATTCAATGCAAAAACAATACCCTCCTGTGCCGCTCGCAACAGATGCGATTTATTGTGAATGTTAAAGTTCAAGCCGTGAATCGAAGCGCCGATGTTTCTGTTCTCCAGCGTCCTTTCTGCGCCGTTGCCGTACGGCAGGATAAACAGTCCCTCGCTGCCAACAGGCGATTGGGCAGCGATTTCGTTCATCTGCCCATAGTCAATCGTGCCGGTATTGTGTTTAAGCCAGCTATTCAGGATACCTGTGCCGTTCAGACACAGCAGCACTCCGTACCTGGGCGTTTTGGGAGTGTGATTGACGTGAACGAATGTATTTACTCTCGACTTTTTGTCGTGATTTGGTTTGTTGCTTATACCGTAAACCACGCCGCTTGTCCCTGCCGTCGCAGCTATCTCACCGGGATTGAGAACGTTTAGCGACAGAGCGTTGTTCGGCTGGTCGCCCGCCCTGTATGAAACAACAGTCCCTTCTTTCAGGCCAAGTTCCTCCGCGGCCCGCCTTGTCAGTTGTCCCTGCACAGAGAAGGTGGGCACAACGTCGGCGATAAGCTGCCGCGAGATTTTGTAGTGGTCGAGGAGGATATCAGCGAGGGCGTTACTTTCAAAGTCCCACATTATCCCTTCCGAAAGCCCGGAAGGGGTCGTTTTGATTTCGCCGGTCATTTTCATTGCGATATAATCGCCCGGCAGCATTATCTTGTGAATCTTTGCATACAGTTTCGGCTCGTTCTCCATCACCCATTTAAGTTTCGACGCGGTGAAGTTGCCCGGCGAGTTGAGCAATCGTCTCAGGCATTTTTTCTCGCCGATTTTCTTCATTGCCTTGCGGCCGATTTCAACCGCCCTGCTGTCGCACCAGATTATCGCAGGCCGCAGAACATCCCTGTTTTTATCCACGCAAACCAGCCCGTGCATCTGATACGAAATGCCGATGGCCTTGACGTCATTCGGGTCGAAATTGCTCGCCGCTTTGATTCTTTGCGTTGCGGCTACAACGTTTTCCCACCAGATGCGCGGATGCTGTTCCGCCCAGCCGGGCTTTTTTGCGATTATCTCAAGCTCCTTATCCGGCGACCCTGCGCTTGCGACAACCCTGCCGGTCTCCGCATCAAGCAATGTCGCCTTGATTGACGAACTGCCGACGTCGTATCCGAATAATAATGCCATTTGGTTTCCTTTCGTTTCTATTTACT
>CAYGVZ010000229.1:0-5014 GCA_964353475.1 uncultured Pirellulales bacterium
ATGGGCGTTTGTTTTCATAAAATGGTTTATAGTAATTATCTGTGTTGATCATCTCTTCTGAACTGTAACCCGTAAGATCAGTACATGCAAGATTCCATAAGATTACCTTATGATTTTTATCCAACACAAATGTGGCGACTGGAGAACCTTCAACAATCCCTTCAATAGTCATTTTCTCTCTTAAGAGCTTTCCCTGCCATTCCTCACTCTCTTTAAGCCTTTTGAGCTCTTCTTTGAGACGCATTCGTTTTACATCGGAACGCGCAATCGAGATGGTTGCTATAATAACAACCGCAATAAGACCGATTGCCCCAAACATAATGTTTAATGATGCCCTACGAATAGGCTTGAGTACCTTGTCATATGGAGTAACGAGAACGATCCACCACTGTGCAATGCCTATACGAATGGGTGCATAGGCAATAATACACTTTTCCTGCTTGTCTTTTTGGTAAAGGATTAACTCGCTGTAGCGTTCACGATTGTAGGAAAACATTTTGAATGGTGTATATCCCCGGGGGGTTAATTCCTGTATATGTTTTCCAATTATGTCTTGATTGGGATGAAAGACTATTTCACCCGATTCATCAACAAGCCAAAAATCATTCAGATAAATTTGATCGCGTGATATGGCTCGTCTAATGATACGTTGTGGTTGCAATACAGCCAATATCGCTCCATCATACTTTTCATCTGGGGTTAAAAACGGTAGAACAATTCCTATAGTTTTGCTTGAAAAGGCATTAGGGTTACGGTCAATATCTTTAAAAATTCTGATTTCCCCAGTATATCTTTGATACATCTTCTTCATTGCATGGTTTATAGCGGGATCCTCAACCTTCTTACCCAATATCTTCGATGAAATATTTTCTGGGTATCCATACAAGACAACATCATTTTTATCGATTCCCACTATCGTGAGCACGATCTCATGGATCTCATCATAAAGAGTCTTAATATTCTCTCGTTTCTTTTCTCGATCAACATCTTGGGCCGATAAAAGTTTTGAGAGCATGATCATGCCCTTCTCACACTTCTCAATGGATTCCTCAATCCTCGAAGCTGTTAGGTATGCAATCGATGCCTGTTGAGCGCTAAACAGCTCGATTATGGCTCGTTCGCGAACATAGTAAACAGTTGATGCAAGAAGGATTATCAACACAATTACGGTAAATGCTGCCAACCAGATGGAATATCTCACGTATATATGGGAAGGTTTGTTTGTCATCTGAAAAGATTGTGCCTTATCCTAATCTTACATACAATGGATAAGATATCTGGTGAATATAAAAGAGAATCATCATTAAGCGTTTTTATCCCTTTCTTCGTGTTCTGCGTATGCGATTAGTGCATATATGCCAAAGGAAAAGAGCAGGGAGATAATAAGCGTTACGAACCCGCTATGGATACCGATTACTAGTTCGCAGAATAACCAGGATACAAGATATGCTGCAATGGAGGCGATTTCCCTCATCTTAATACCTTTGCGATATGTATGTGCTATTGTTTGTTGTTGTTCATAAATTATTTAGATTTTCATTTTATAGTTAATTTGAATTATTTTCTATAGAATAATACATAGGTAAAGTCACGAAATGTCTGTACCTTCGCATCTCTGATAGAGAGTGTTTAATGTTGCCGGCATGTTCTTCATATCTACTCACGATTCGATGTCTCATCTTCGAAGATAAGGTAGCGGCGGCCCATTCTTCCCTTATCATTTCCATCATGAGCCTTCTGTATCTCCTTATGGCTCTTTACAGAGACCTACATTGGAGATGTTCTTGGCTGGTTTCGCTTATTAAAGAAATTGCAGGACAGGACCCTCAGCTTTTCTGTGTATATAGCACTTTTTGTTAAACATCATGAGGGCTCATTGAACGATATGTTTAATAATAACGTTTCAATACAGAGGACATTGATCATAATCAAAATATAAATGAGCTTTGAATTTCATCAGGTTATAGCGAATCTATCAATAAAAAGATGCTATGGCATGTCGATTGCTTTTCATGAGGCAGAAATGAGTTTACAATCAAAAAATGCTTAGAAAAATATTCATTAAGAAAGGAGAAGAAATATGTATCGCAACTCAGCCAAAGTTATGTTGTCGTTTTTAGCAACAGTGGTTATCTGGCTTTTATTGTCACCAGTTGTCTTTGCAGCTGATGTCATACCTTCACAGGCTCCATATGCTAAAGCGCTTTTTTCATTGGGTGCTATGATCGGAGCAGGGTTTGCTATTGGTGTGGGGTGTTTTGGAGCTGCCATAGGAATCGGCCATATTGGAGCCAGTGCTTCTGAGGCTGTCGGGAGAAACCCCGGGGCCCAGGGGAAGATCATGATGACCATGATGATTGGCATGGCTATGGCAGAATCCATTGCAATCTACGCATTGGTCGTAACGCTCATTCTCCTCTTTGTTAACCCATTTAAGGCATTCCTGATTGGATAAGACAGCACCGGGAGTATATTCTAAGTGAAAGTCTCAAACAATAAGGGGGAAAAAATGCCTGATTCGATAAAAAGGAGTAACATCTTAACGGTTTCAAGGTTATTTTTCCTGCTTGTGGTTATCCCCTTATTACTCATATCTTCCCTCATTGCCTTCAGCATTTTCCATCTTGGTGGCATATCCAAAACAGGTGCGATGGTTGCTCTGGATAAGAAATCACAGCAAGAGATACGTGTGCGTGCTATCGATCTGGCGCAGAGCATTGCCGATTTTTTGCGTGAACGGCAGAAGGATATCTTAATTACCACCATCCTTCCAACTACCCCGGAGGCATACAAGGAGTTCCTTAATACAAAGACACAGGCCATCTGGGTCAAGAAAGATGCAGGCATCGTAAAGGAACAGCTCCCATTGTATGCAGAGATGTCACTCATTGATACAAATGGAAATGAGCTCATTAAAATAAAGGATGGTAAGATTGTGCCCAAGAAAGACTTGGGAAATGTGAGTAATCCAGCCAACACAACCTATAAATCCGAGGATTACTTTCTCAAGGCAAAAGAGCTCAACAAAGGTGAGGTGTACATCTCACATATCACAGGGTGGTATGTAAATAAGGCTGATTTTGAAAAAGGGAAGAGGTTTGAAGGGATTGTCCGAATGGCCACTCCGCTATTCGACAAGCAGGGTATTATAGGGGTTATCGCACTTGCCTTTGATGTGAGGCATCTTGCGAGATATACAGACAACATCATACCAACCGAGTCTGAATATGTCATCAAAGCAGACGCCTCCACGGGTAACTATGCATATATGGTTGATAACAGGGGGTTTGTTATCGCTCACCCCAATGATTATCACATAGCAGGACTCTATAAGGATGGTGTACCTGTACCGCCAATCACCTCAACTACCTATGAGGATATGAGCAAAAAGGGTGAAGAGGTGTTAAACCTCAATCAACTTGGCGGCATGGATCCAGTCCTGCCAGAGGTGGCGAGAGAAGCCGCATCAGGTAAGGCGGGTATAAGGACATATAGATTCGAAAACCATACCAAGGTAGTGGCATATGCTCCGATACCGTTCTATTCAAAGGATTACACAAGACCTGGTGGATTCGGATGGGTTGGAATGGGTGTGGATGTTGAGAAGTTCAACGAGCAAGCCAAGATCACATCTGAAAAGATAGAGAAAGAATCCCAAGTATGGGTGACGACAATCGTGCTAATCATTTTTGTTGCAATGGTCATACTCTTCTCCATTGCGGCTATACTTGCACGAGGAATCAACAGATCTATGGCATCAGAGGTCCCACCGGATGCAATGAATCCTAAGGGTTATGATGAAGAAGAGTAATTTTTGGCCCCGCCTTGAGGGACGGGGCTTCTCTGTGTTTTTTAAGTCTCTGGGTTTTTTTACTGTTTACTGCCTACTGATTCCTGGCCGCCACTGCCGGAGGGTTGTTATACTATGTTGAATCTTCTCCCTGAGGGTTGCGTCTTTCACAGATGACAGGAGCATCTCACAGGAAGCGATGGCCTACCTGACATTGCCCATGCTGGTATATATCTCGGCCAGCTCTTTCAAGGCGGGGGGGAATCTCCCAGCATGCGCAGAGGCCTTTTCGAGATAGGCTTGTGCCTCCTCCTGCTTGCCCATTTTCCATGCCGCATAGCCGAGCCTGAGGAAAACCGTTGGACCGTAGGATGTTTCAATGATAGCACCAAATGATCTGACAATCTCACTATAGGTGTTGTAGGTATTCGCCATGTCTTTTTTCTCCCAGTAGGCATTGGCCAGACCAAGTCGTGCCTTGAACAGGTCGGGCTTCAGTTTGAGGGCCTGCTGGTAGTTGTGGATGGCATTGTCGTACTGCCCCATGAGCATCTGCGCCAGGGCGAGGTTGCTGATGGCATAATAGTCATAGGGGAGCTCCTTGATCGCATTGATGCACAGGTCCTGCGCCGCCTGGAAACGCCCCTGGCTGATGTAGATGACGGACAGGTTCACGTTCGCCGGGCTCGAATTGGGATAGCGTGCCACGGTGTGCTCCCAGAGGACCTGGGAGTTCTGCCAGACATCGTTCTGTCTCACTGTTATGGAAGCATAGGCCACGATGACCAACAAGAGCGCATACGAGATGAGCCTCGGGAAATCTTCAGAGAAGCGCCAGAAATGGAGCGGTTTGTGCCAGAGCCAGATAATCACAAAGCCGAGGCCGACACACCAGCTCAGGGAGGGGATGAGGGCATAGCGGTCCGCCAGGGTCTGGGAGATGGGAAAGATGTGGGATACGGGGAGGAGGAAGATATAGAACCAGGCTACGAAGATGGCATAGATCTGCCCGATCTGCCTGCCCCTGAGATACGCCTCGACCGCGCTGATGATGAGGAGGAGATTCAGAACGGCGAAGGCCCATGCCTGCCACATGCCCCATGCCGTATAGAGTTTGATGGGATAGTCGGCGGCATAGTAGACGGTGGACCCGATGAGGGAGAGGTAGCTGATCAGGATCTGGGAGACGGCTAGGGCGTTCGTCCAGACGCTCCCGCCGTGGTA
>CAYGVZ010000230.1:0-4992 GCA_964353475.1 uncultured Pirellulales bacterium
CTTTGAATTAAGCCGGCATTCAAAGATAATAAAGGTGTTATCGCTTGTATCGAAAATATTCGCATCGGTTGCATCACTAATGCGAACGAGACACTGATTTGATGTTACCTGCGGCACAAGCCAATCATATGACTCATCGTTGGGCGCACTGCTGTTAACATCGCTCCAATCTGCGCCGTTGTTAGTCGAGTATTCAATCTTCACATTAGCAATACCGGGGTCAGTGTTTTGCCACTGAATCGTTTGTGTCGTTCCAGCCACCCATTTTTCACCGCCATTCGGCAGCAAAAGCGTGGCGGGCTTGAGAACAGAAGCCACTTCAGTCGTTGACAATGCTCTATCCCAAAACATTACATTATCCATCGATCCATAAAACTGATCATTCTCAGACCATCCACCACCTACAGAATCTTGGTCTAAGCCAAGCCATAAACCGCCGGATGCAATACTTAAAGACCCACTACTCGCTTCCGATGCCAACATGAGATTTCCGTTAATATAAATTCTTGACTCACCTGCGGCGCTATCTCTTACCCATGCCACATCCATCCATTGATCATAGGCCAACGAAGAGGGATAGATAACCGGCGTTTCATGAACATAAGCTTCCCATCCGCCATTAGCGGCATTGTAACAAAAAAACGCCTCATTACCCCAGAGATTGCTATGGTTTGCGCCCGATAGAATTGTAGGCGTAATAGCGCTTGATTGAGCAACCTTGATTTGCGCAAAAACAGTAAAATCATTTTTGCCATCAAGTACCTCATAGGGAAGTTCTACCCTGTCCATATAGTTACTGAAAAGGCATGCGCTATTAGTATTTCCCGAAGAATCTGTTGTTAACGTGGTATTGTAGTTTGTTGCATTATAGCCATTTACCGAATCGCCGTATCCACCATTAAAGGAATACCACGCAACTCTACCGTCCTGCCAGTCCGCCCCCGCATTTTGTGCAACTGGAATTACCAAGAGCAAACCGACTAATAAAATTGTTTTCATTTTCTTTCCCCTTCAAAAAATGTTGGTTGTTGCGTAACGTCGAATCCGCCTACGGCGGACAAGCATTGAACAAGAATGAGGCGGGCGGGGCGCGGGGGATGGAGATGGACTTGCGAAATCAGAGAGGATTTGCAGAAACGGAGACAGGGAAATTGCCTAAATTGCCCCCCCACCCAGGTTAACAATATTTCCCTTCATTTAAGTCTTCTCCCATTTCACAAACCACGCGAGAAGCGAAGGTCAGATGCGGAATTTCTCTGCTGGTGTTCTCCTCACGGGCGTTTCGGGGGCAAGTGTATACGCCCTTTCTGGAAATGTCAAGAGAAAAATAGCCGAAATTGTTTGAATTTCTATCAGAATCTCTCTGCGGTCTCCGCGTGCTCAGCGGTTAGAACTTGGCGGGTTGCTTCTGCTCAAACATCTCCCTGTAAAGTTCCGGCGAATAGAGATGAAATCGCAGGTCGCGGATATACTCGACAGGACCTGCGTTCCTTATCATATCAATTTCCGTCTGGATTTGCCGCTGCGACCTGAACTGGAGAATGGCATTGAGTTTTTTGTCGAGCAGGTTCGGCGAGGTGCGAATCTGCAAATGAGGCGGCGAAGGAAAATTGCAGTAACAGGCGATTTCGTGAACGTAGGGCAGTTTCTCAATCGGCGTCCCAAGTTCCGGCCAAATGGCTCCGGCCGAGTGGTAAATACTGATTAAGAACTCCTCGTGTACGAACTTGTGGTCGGGGTGCAGGTCGTTTGAGGTCGGCAGGAAACACTGCGTCGGCTTGACCATTCTTATGTGATGCGTGAAGCTGTTTTGCAGGCCGATGAAACCCTCTATCGCCATCGCCTCGTTATTTTGCGCAGGCCTTCTGCCGCGGTAATAATTCAGACGGCAATCCGGGTAACCCAGCCAGACGATGTTTTCCTTAGGCACACCCAGCGACTGATAGCACTCAAACGTCTCCTTGCGCCTTATCTCGGCTATACGCTCTTTCTCTTCGGCGCTGCAATAGCCCATACTGCCGTCGGTAACAATCAGGATATGGACGGGGACATTTTCCTTCCCGGCCAGTTGAATCAGCAGTCCCGCCCCGATTACAACATCGTCATCGTGCGGACTTATAAACAGAAAGGACTCCCTCTCGCCCTGCCAGTGATGCGATACCCCCGAAAGGGTCGATGCCGCCCTTCTCTCGCCTCCAACCAAGCGGACTATTGTGAATTCTTCAGCTATTTGCAAAGCCCTTCAGTTTCTCGACTGCCGATTTGATATCGCCCGCCCGGTTGTCCCCTGATTCACGCTCGACGGCAATCTCGCCTTTGAATTTAATCTTCCTGAGCGTCCTGAGAAATTCTTCTGCGTTCACCTGTCCCTGTCCCCAGGGCACTTCCGTCCCCCACGTCCCTGCCGTGCTGGTGTACGTCGCATCTTTTATGTGGACGTGTCTTACCCATCTTGCAAGGATTTGCACCGCTTCGATTGGATTGCCTTTGTTGTACAGAATCAAATTAGCAGGGTCGAAGTTGACGGCCAGGGCCGGGTGATTGAGCTTTTCAAGAAACTTCTTCAGTTCTCCCGCCGTTTCCTGTCCTGTCTCCATCAGCAGCACAATTTTTTTCCCAGCGGCATAATCGGCGAGGGTTTTCGTCCTTTCCGTCAGCTTCTTTGCCGCGTCCGCGTTTTCGAGGTCGATGAAACCAATGTGCGTCGAGACGCTCCTGACGCCGAGTTTGGCGGCCGCATCCATCACGCCAAAAGCCAGTCGCTTGTTTGCCTCCCAGTGCTCATCGGGGACAATGCCCCCCGTTACCCTGATGGCTTCCAGGGTCGAGTAGTTCTCCTGCGGGAAATCAATCATCCCGGCTGAGATTTTCAGGCCGAGGCGTTTGAATCTCGCCAGGTACTCCTCGCCGCCTTCGCGCAAGGCCGGCGAGAGAGCAAGATGGATGTAACCGATTCCGGTCTGGTCGGCTAACGTTTTGATTTTGTCAAAGTCGTTGCCCAACGACCAGGAGCAGACCGCAATTGGCCAGTCGCCGCATTTAATCATTGGATTACAACCTCCTTCTTGTCTTGCGCCGAGTATTTCTCGGCAAGTATCACCCTTATCGCATTCAGCGAATCGCCCGGCTTGATTATCTCCGGTACGTCTTCGCCGCGGATTCTCTTTACAAAATGTGAAATCTCATGCACGTAGCCGTCACCGGCGGCAATCTCGGGCGTGAACACTTTTCCGTCTGCGGGGCAAACCTTGAACGAAGGTGTTCGCGTGCAGTCGTAAACGATGACTGCCTTTTCAAGAACGATGTTGAAGCTCATCTCGAACCCGAAGGCAGGCGAAGTCACAAAACCGCCCTCTGCGACCACCACCTTCTGGTCTTTGTATATGTACTGGGTCGAGACGTAGTCGAATCCGCCGCTGCGTCCGACTGTACCCGACGAGCGAACCGCCTTGGGCAGGCCGAACAGATAAAGCACGTAATCGGTGTCGTGTATATGCAGGTCCATCAGAGCGCCGCCGCTCCGCTCTCTGTCAACCAGCCAGTTTTGCCAGCTCCACGTCGGCGGGCTGGTCAGGCGTCTGAAAGAACAGACGAGCACGCGGCCATATTCGCCCGAGTTGATGATTTCCTTTGTCTTTGCATACTCAGGCCAGAATCGGATGCAGTGCCCGACCTGGAGAATCTTGTTTGTCGGCTGCGAGGCGACAATCATATCCTCGCACTGGGAGGTATTCATCGCCATCGGCTTCTCGCAGAGAACGTTCACGCCCGCTTCAAGTGCCTTGACGCTGAAATCCCTGTGCAGAAAAGTGGGCAGCGTTATCGAAACGGCGTCCAGTTTCTCTTTTGAAAGCATCGTGTCAAAGTCCGTGTAGAGATTGACGCCGGTCAGGTCCGGCGGCGCCTCAGCGCCTTCGATGTTGCCGGCCGTCCCTTTGGTATTCTTCAGCCGGTCCGCATCGGCGTCGCATATTGCAACGACCTGCACGTCCGCGTGCTGCCGATAACAGCGCAGGTGCATCTTGCCCATAAAGCCGAAACCGACTACCCCGACGCGAATCATTTCTGAGTTCCTTAATTATCGTATTCTGCGTTTGCTTTCTAACCCTTAAGGAAGACAGCAAGGACAAGCACGGAAACAAGAGTTATCACGGCGGGGACGGCAAAGACGGGTCGCCACTGGAATTTGTCCCCTCTCTTGAATTTATCCATCACGATACCGGCGAAATGAGTGCCAAAGAACATACCAACGCCGGTTGTTGCGGCAAATATGATGGCCTGCACGGAGTTTATTATCTCCTCGCGAGCGAGCGAATTAGCAAATTTCTGCCCGACGATGATAAAGAGGACATAGGCGAGGCCGTGCAGTGACTGCGACACTATTATCAACGGACGCGGCTTGCCGAGCACATAGACGAAGTATAGTGTCATCCAGCACACCGCTCCGATAATCAGTGTCCATTTATAGCCGACGGCATCAATCAGCCGCTGCATTAACATAAACGTGGCAACGGCCTGAACGACCTGGGCAATAGCCATCACTGCCGAGATATACTTGGCTTTGATGCCGGAGTCGATCATTAACTGAGCAGAACCAACGAAATAGAACTGCATCAGCCCCGCAACTACAACCGAGACAATCACAAATACAAGGAAGTTGCCGCTCTTGAGCATTGCCAATGCCTCAAGAATAGGCATTCCGCCGGTACCCGCCGCCGGGGTCTGGGGCAGCAGCAGGCAGCATCCCACCATAGCTATCGACAGAGCCGCAGAAAGGAAAAGGCAATCGCGGCCGCGCTCTGCGGTCTTCATCACTTGCCGAATGCCTGTAAGGAAGTAGCCGGCCAAAGCCCATCCGGCCGGCGCCCAAAAGAACACCCATCCTATCCAGTAACCATCTGAGACCTTTGAGAAAAGAATGGCATTTACGATTGGCAGTGTGCCGGCGAAGAAGACCGACCAGAGCAGCATGGCAGTTAACAGGGACGAGAA
>CAYGVZ010000231.1:0-4991 GCA_964353475.1 uncultured Pirellulales bacterium
CAACGGAAGGCCTTGACCCTGCCAGTGACATATTCAGCGTTGGTCCCGGATTGGATGTGTACTTCGATGCGAACACGCGGCTGTTTGTCGATTACATCTGGCAGACGGCTGACAATTTCAGCTCCAATACGGTCCAGGCAGGAGTACGGTGGGCTTTTTAAGTTGACAATCTGACGAGACAAACATTGCATCGCTGCTGTTTGTCAGCTTGTTAGGTAGAAGTAATCGGGGCCTGCACGCCAATATGGTGTGCAGGCCCGTCTTTTTGTTATAGGACAAATGCAGCGCTTCGTGCCGTTCGTAGGGCAGCGTAGAACGGAGAGGGCGGGATTCGAACCCGCGGTCCACCATAAGGCGGACACGGCCTTTCCAAGACCGCTCGATAAGCCGCTCTGACACCTCTCCGGCATCAAGCAATTGATTGTTCGTTATTGATAACTGATTATCAAGCAGAACCCCGGGTAGGGTCTCAATTTACTTTGTCTGAGCCGCCGTAGATGAATCGCATCTGACCGACGTTGGGTACGATGGCAAAGCGAGAGTTGACAAAGGGTCTGAAACCCGCGGGCCAGTAAACGAATAGTGCCTTGCCCACGAGGTAGTCGCGCGGGACGATGCCTTCGGGATAGGTCCTGCCGTAATTACCCTTGCCGGGCCGGCTCCACCACCGGCCGTCTTCGCTGCGCGGGCTGTTGTCGCCGAGGACGAAGAACTGGTCTGCTTCGAGCTGGAGGGCATTGCCCTCGGTGGCCCTGCCCGGCGAGTTGCTGTGTGCGCTGCGCTCGGTGTAGTGGATGTCCCGGAATACGGCAACGTGCGATAATTCGAGCTTTCCCGCACCGAAGATGGCAGCCTTTGGCTGGATAGCGGGCTTTCGCGGCCCGGCGTCATCGGGCCCGCGCCCGAGGTCAAAGCTTATTTTCTCCCGGCCGAACTGGAAAACCAGCAAATGGTCAACATTGGTAAAACTTAAAGCAGCAACATCGCCGGCGTCGGGCATCGGTATGTCTCTCTTGGCCAAGACCGATTCGCCGCCGTCGGCAGACACCCTCGTCATTACTATTCGCCCCGACAGGTCAACCCACGCACGGTACGTGCTGTCGTACTTGCTCAATGACGCGCCTATGCAGCCCTCCGCCCCCTCTGCGCGGACCCAGAAGCGAATCATCAGGTCGCTGCAATAGGGCATAAAATCGTGGTCAATGCCGTCGTTGTAGGCATAGGCGGCTCTGAAGTCATTGGCCACGCCATTGTTATACACGAGCGTATATTTCTGTTGGGCGGGGCTGTCGAGGCGGAAGACAGTCGGGTTGTTGGCGTCTTCGGTGACCCAGGCCGAGCCATCGGCGTTTCGGAACGGCTGCTGCCAGGCGTGCCTGTCGAAATAGGGTTCGCCCGGCCGGGCCGGCTGATAATCATTGTCGTACATCGGCGTCCATAACTCATCCTGGACGGCTTTTGGCTTTCGACTTATACTGCCGTTAATATACACATCCCCGTCAATTATCTCAACTCTTTGCCTAGGCCTGCCCACCAGGCGCTTTATGTAGTTCTCCGATGGGTCGAGGGGGTTGCGGAAGACCACCACGTCCCACTGCTTGGGATCTGCAAACTGATAGACGCTCTTCAAGACAAGTATGCGGTCGCCGTTGGAGGCCCGCATTGAGCCGCCGGTCGGCTGCGTATAGCTGCATACCGCGCACTGAGACGGCCGCGGACGCAGGTCCTCCTGCGGTATCTCGTCCCGCGGCAGGCGAAAGTTCCCAAGTCCGTAGTTGTACCCGTACCCGCACTGCGAGCACCTCAGGCGAAAGTGGGCCCCCATCAGGGTGTCGGCCATACTGCCGGTGGGTATCCGGAACGCCTCCATAATAAAGGCGCGAAAAACGAACGCGAGGGCGAGAGCCGTAATAAGCCACTCAATCGTGTTGGCAACCTCGGCCAAGACATCTCTTCGTTTCTTACTATAAGGTTTGTCCATCTTCCTTAAACCTCTCGACGTTTAATCTCTGCTATTGCAGCCCGCGCCGTCACCGGTCGAATAATCGCGTCATTATGCAGACCGGACAGCAGCAGGTCAATAAGAAGTCCCCATTCCTTTTACTCATTGCCGCCCCGCTGTACCGGCCATACTACTATCGGCCTTCATCGACTGTCGTCATCAACCTCGCCTGTCCAGCGACAAGCATTGCTTTTCCACCGGTGGGCCAGCCAGGCGATATCGAGGCATCAATGGTCGCAATGCCTTGTATAAACAGGACTTACAACCGGACGCCAGCGAATCGCGGCGACCGCCGTTTCGGCACGAGTCGCTCACAGGGTTCCCACAGGCACCCGGCCAATCTTTCCGATTCATCTGCTCTGAGACGGAAATCGGGCGGCCAGACGGTTTTCGTCTCCGGCATCCACGCGAAAATTTTTTGAAAAAATATTGCTTGCTGCATAGAAGTCGTTGTTGTATAGTGGTTTGCGGTACTCGAAAGTTTCGGCTGTGCCTTGCGGGGCACTAACCTGATGAGGCGTGCGACGGGTATGAGCATTAAGGGAGAGCCAATTTTCACAGATGGTCCTCGACCCATAGAGGGTGTTTCTCTTGTCCCGTGAATGCTCTATCATAAGGTGAGGTGTTTATGTCAACGATTACAAAGAAAGAACTTATCGACGGCATCGCAAAAAATACCCAGGCAAAGCGCGTCACGGTCAAGAGGATTATCCAGGAATTCCTCGACCAGATAACTGCCGAGCTTGCCAAAGGCAACCGTCTGGAGTTCCGGGACTTCGGGGTCTTTGAGACCCGAACCCGCGCCTCACGCACCGCACAGAATCCCAAGACGCTCGAGCGGGTAGATGTTCCCGCCAAGCGGACGGTCAAGTTTAAGATGGGCAGGGTAATGCGCGACGCCCTGACCTCCGCTCAATCGGCGCAGACAAAATAGACCGGCTGAACAGGAGCTTATCTTGACCAGCGGGAGCTGCTTATGACAGAAGGAACGGTCAAATGGTTCAACTCGCGGAAGGGCTATGGGTTCATAGCCGCTCCGGACGGCACTGACGTCTTTGTGCACTACTCTGGCATCACGGGCGACGGCTACAAGAACCTCAATGAGGGAGACGCCGTAACCTTCGATATTGTCGAGGGTGAAAAAGGGCTTAGAGCCGCCAACGTCGTGCCCGCGGCGGCTAAGAGCAAGCCCGAAAAAGAATCTCCCGCAGCCGATAAAACAAACTCGTGACAATCGCCGGATGGGGCACATCTATCGCGGAAGCGTCTGTGTGCTGCAGTGGCTCGTCTATAGTAGCCGAAATCGTATGCAGAATTACCCCACTTTTCTCTTGATAGCACCGGCCTTTTCTGGTAGTTAGACCGATAAGTTTAGTAATTGGAAGCCAGTAATCGGCTGTGAGCAATGTTTGGTGGTGAATTCCAATCCGGCCTTGACTGCAACGTACTGGTGCTCAACAAGCACTATATGGCCATCCGTATAGTCGGCGCAAGGCGTGCTTTTTCCCTGCTTTGCCGGCAACTTGCGGAAGTAGTATCGTTCGAGCAGGGCAGGTACTCGAATTACAATTTCCGGTCGTGGTGCGAAGTGAGCGAGCTGAAGCGCAATTTTGAGCCGGATGCACACGACTGGGTATCGACCGTCAATTTTTATGTCGCGGTGCCGCGCATCATCCGGCTGTTGTTCTACGACCGCCTGCCGCGAAACGAGGTCAAGTTCAATCGCAGGAATCTGTTCGCCCGCGACAAGA
Source organism: uncultured Pirellulales bacterium (assembly GCA_964353475.1). Lineage (GTDB taxonomy): Bacteria > Planctomycetota > Phycisphaerae > Sedimentisphaerales > Anaerobacaceae > CAYGVZ01. The sequence goes on from CAYGVZ010000231.1 coordinate 3,754, forward strand.
GCCGCTGCCAGTATTGCGGCAGGAAACGGCCAACCGCCGAACTCTCCCTCGACCACGTAATCCCGAAAACCCTGGGCGGCAAATCCGCGTGGGAAAACATCGTCTGCTCCTGCACCGAATGTAACGTCAGAAAAGGCGGACGCACGCCCCAAGAAGCCGGTATGGCCTTAATCCAGAAGCCCGCCAAGCCGAAGCACAATCCCCTCGTCCATATCCACCTTGGCCACGACAGATACCGCAGTTGGAAACAATTCTTAGACCACGCCTACTGGTCGGTTGAACTGAAGTAGTCCCATTTTACAAACCGTTATTCGGACTCACATTCCTCTCGCGTAAACCAACTTCTCACATAACACTTAATCCAGCCCCAGTGCAGGATAATATGCACTATCATCAGGATTACAAATGTGACGGCGAGCCAGAAGTGGATGTCGCCCCATTCGTGCCTGACAAGTCCCCACAGTTGATTCGGGCCGGGCAGTGGTCTTCCGCCGCGAAATCCCTGCCCGCCGCTGCCCGGGGGCAGCACATACCTGAGTATGGAACCTGTCGCCGCCAGAGCCAGAAATATCACAAAACTTACGATATCTACAACGAAGTTTACCGTTGCCCGCCTCATGTTACCCTCGCACGACGCATCACGAAACGTCACCACGTCTGCGTTACAGTATATCGCACCTCGACAGTCGCGTTTGCCTCGACAGGAACCTCGAATCTGGCCGTGTGGGCGTCCTTTTTAATGTGCTGGTGCGTCTGCTGGTCAATCGTCCAGTTCACCCACGGCGGTATCTTCTCATCCACAAAAACAACTACCGGCTGGTCCTTGCGATTCCGCAGTTCCACCTTATTCGTCTCCTGGTGCATCCGCCGGCCCTCCTTGCTGTCTAACATCGTATGTTCCGCCACTATGTCAAACGCATCGCCGATATACAGCGAGAGCTTCTCATCCTTAGGTGTATGGTCAATCTCATCTTCGCCGACAAACTCCAGCCCTGCATCGGCTGGGTCTTTCTTGAATACGCGAACCTTGCCCTTCGGCAGCGCTATCCCTAACTTGTTCTCCTTTTTGTTCTCAAACTCGATTTTGACGTTGACCTTGCCCTTGCCCTGCGTTCCACCGTAGAACCACTGGCTTCCCCTCTCATAAACAAATATCTTCTTTGCTGCCACACCAGCCGCCGGCTCGATAAACTCAATCTGCTTGACCTGGTTATTGTTTATCGTGCTCTTTCTGCCTA
>CAYGVZ010000232.1:0-4988 GCA_964353475.1 uncultured Pirellulales bacterium
CAAGACAGCAGCGGGGGCAAGACGGCGGCTTGCAGGTTTCAAACATATCTGCCCTCTGTACCCAGCAGTAACCCTTCGACAAGGACATTCGGCTGAGCTCAGTCGAAGCCCTCAGGGTGGTGAGCAAAGTCGAACCACTTGACATATCGGCGGTTTTTGTTTAAGGTAATACCGTGCTGTAGAGCCGGCTACGAAAGTCGCCCCCGCGACTGTCCCCAGGGAACGCGGGGGGCGGCGTTCGTAATCTGCTCGCAGCGATTAGCAGGACAGGGAAGATATATGGAACAGGAAGGTCTGCAGCAAATCGAGCAGATTATCGGTTACACGTTTTCCGACCGCGAACTGCTTGCCAAAGCGTTCACCCATTCCTCGGCGGTTGATAATCGCTCTTCAAGCAATGAACGGCTGGAGTTCCTCGGCGACTCCGTGCTTGCGCTGGTCATCTGTCGCGCCCTTTTCGACCGCTCACCCGGCTATCTCGAGGGCGAGCTTACCAAGATGAAGAGTATGCTGGTCTCACGCAGGACCTGCGCACGCGTTGCACGCCATCTGGGCCTCCACAAACTCCTGAACGTGGGCAAGGGAATGGCAGACAGTCAGTCGCTTGGCCACTCGCTGGCGGCAGGCCTGTTTGAGGCAATCGTGGCTGCATTGTATCTCGATGGCGGCCTGGAGGCAGCGGCACAGTTTATTCTCAGCAACTTCGCCTCTTTGATTGAGCAGGCCGACCAGGAACACGTCCAGGGCAACTTCAAGTCACTCTTGCAGCAATACTCGCAGCAGCAGTTCAACACCACGCCGCTTTATAAACTGCTCGACGAAAAAGGGCCCGACCACAACAAGTGTTTCGAGGCGCAGGTCGTCATAAATGACCGGCACTACCCAAGTGCCTGGGGGACAAACAAGAAGCAGGCCGAACAACAGGCCGCCCTGAATGCGCTTATCGAACTGGGCGTCCTTACGGGCGGTGCTGAAGATTTTAACCCCGAGTAAATCTTCCTGAAGTGCCGGTTACCGGCAGGCGGCACAGCCGCCGTGCAGAAAACAGTTCGCCGCTATTCCGTTATTAACCACGCGACCGAATACAGGATAACCGCCGTCACAAGGATGAAAACCACTATCGAACCGAACAGGACGGACGATTCCTTCACGAAGCTCCTTACAGTAACGGCGGGCAGTTTGGTGGCCTTGTAAACCACTGCTATGGCCGCCACCAGGGGCAGCAGGAAAAACATCGACTGCGGCGTAGTACCGACTTCTTCGGGCGAGAGAAAGTTTGCCAGTATGGATAAAGCAAGAAGCATCTCATTACACCTCCGGCGTTGGTTTCCCGGCGCACGCCCAGTAGAGAGAATTGACAATGCATAAAAGGTTAAGCAGCCCGGCGATACTGGTGTAAATCTGTCCGATTTCCGCGGGCCTGCCATAAACCGGGTAGCCGCCCCCGGCGGTCGTATGGCCTATTATTGCCACTGCGGGGGTGGTCATTATCTGCGCGACGTACCAGAGTTTTGCCTCAACGGGGTCAACAACGCCGATTGAGCCCACGTACACGCCGAGGGCAAAGGTAAGAGTGATGGTCAGCAGGATGATTACTGCGCGTCTTTTCTCGTTAACAAGAAAATAACCGCCGCCGGGTACCAGCCATCCAAGCAGCCCGACCAGCAGGATGAAAATCAGCCGGTTCTCGTTTGACCGCAGGCCCATTATCTTTTCCCCTCTGTGTTGCCATCGGCGGCAGCGGATGCAGCCGAGTCGGGCTTCTCCTCCACCACCCGGAACTTCATACGCTTCAGGATGTTTTCAGGACTGTAATGCGCGAACGCCAGCGCCTGCGCATCAGCTATGTCTTCTTTGTAGAATTCAAGTCCGCGCACCTTCTGGAAATCCTCCTCATAAAGCTGATTTATGCTCAGCGACTTCACACAGTAATAACTTGCACTCGGTTTATACTCCATGATTGCCGGAACCGCCTGGAGGACGTTGCTGTCCGGCGGGATCAGGCCGTAGAGCTTGTCAAGGAACGCGGCCTCGGCCTTGCTGCCGGCGATAGTTGCAAATCCCGTGGGGTCGCCTTCCTGGCGAACCATCATAGTCATCAACGCCATCTCCGACATACGACTCAGCTGGCTGAACGTTTCAAGTCGGAAGGTCTTTTTCGCCTCGATGGTATTCGGCTCCCGCCCCTCGGTTTCCTTCTTGCCGTACAACTGGTTGAACTTATCGACGGCGGCCTCCCAGCCGCTCTTTTTGGCCTCTTCGACGAATTCCCCGGCTCTTACCTTTGCCGTCTCCATAGCAGCCAGCTTCTTCAGGTCGGTTATTACCTTTTCCCTTATCGTGACAATCTTCGGCGCCGATTTATCCTGCTCATCATCGAGTACAATTGCCTTGCCCTTGAAAACCTGGTCGAGATTGTTTGGCTCACCGGCCTTCGCTACGTCGATGATGCGCAGCAGCATCATATTCTTGCCCGTGTAACCCTCGATGTTCTCGCGCACGTCCCTGACCGGCCCAATGGTCTCATACATCTGCGGCTTAGGCGGGTCGTGAGGTCCAAGCTCGCTGGCTCCAAGCTGCTCGACCGCAAACACAATTTGCGCCACCCCCCTGCCTGCAAACTGGCCCGCGCTTGGCAGATAAAGAGTCCCAAGGCGCCTGTCACGAGATATATCAAGCGCACCCAAGAAGTCGGTGCGACCGGCGTAGAGCTTGATTCCGTGTTTAGCGCCAATCTCGGCGGCAATGCCCTCGTAGTTACCCGCCGACGTCTTCAGTTGCTCGACGCTAATCTGGCCAGTATTGACGTCTGAAATAAGATTTGCCTCCGCCAGCATCCGCGCATCCGCGAGTATCTGCTCGGCTTTTGAATTGACCCTGCTGAGCATAAGTTCCCTCGAAATCGCCGCGGCAACCTCGGCAAAAGGCCTCGTCCGCTGCTCAACAGGCGCGTTAGGATCGTTGGGGTCGCGCGACGCCTGCTCTGGAAAACGCTGACGGTTGCGCTGATAATACTCTTCGGTCTCCTCCTGCGTGGGTGCCGTGACTTTCGCAGCCGCATCGTCCAGTTTCACCACAATATACTCCAGTTGAACCCTGTCCGGCAGTTTGTAACCCAAGCCGTATGGATTGTCCTCAGTAACCTCGCCGGCTGAGAACTTCCTGCACTTCTCAAAATGGGCGGCAATCTCGTCCTGACCCGGTTCGTTCACCGCCTCGGCGAACACGCCGGCCTCGAAGCCGACGAATTCAACGTCCATCGTCTCCTGCTGCCAGCTTGCCTCCATCCTCGCCTGCCTCAGGGTCGCATCCTCAACGGAACATATCATACGTCCATATTCAAGGACGGCCAGCAGGTCGGCAAACGTCTCCTGTATCTGCTCTTCCGAAACCGCCTCTGTCTCCACGAGGTAGTTCATAAACTGCGCGTATGTAGCGCCGCGGGCCAGTTGCGGCACTATTATATTGAGCTGCGCAGCCGCATCTTCCCTCGATACCCTCAACCCCGCCTGCCTTGCCTCGGTCTTGAGCAGCAGCCAGTACAGCTCCGGCGGATACTGCTTGCGGTAAACGTCATTTATCTGCTTGTCGCTGACGCGGTATCTGCCGGTTCTTATCATTTGTCTCAGCCGAGAGCTTGTCTCCAACGCGCCGCTCTGCTCTGAAAACAGCAGCTCCCCAAGCACTAATATCCTTAAGTCCTGAGACATACCCTGCCGCACATCCTGTGGACGAAACAACAGCTCCGCCCCCAGGCGGCGCAGGATTTCAAGCTCCCTTCTCGCTGTTTCGATGTCTTCGCTCTTTATTTTGGACTTCTGCCCATAGATGCCAACGACCTGGCCGCCGCCCCCGTCCCGCGTCTTGCCGAGATATGACAGGCCGGCGCTGCCGACAAAGACGAACATCAGCACGATGACAACCACGGCCATCAGCTTCTGGTTGTTCTTCCAAAACCATCTCATCAAACTCATCTGTTCGCTCCTAATCTGTTACTTCTTGGGGCTTTAAGAGTTGAAAGTATAATCGCCGGCTGGGCTTTTGCAAGAAAAATAGAAATCCCGCCCCGCGGCAGTCGCGGAATTTTCCTCATACGAGGGCGAACCCGACTACGGCGGCGCTACCGACATCGCCAGGCGCATTGTGTGCAATCGCGACCCTGGTATGGCCACAGGGTTCAAGTGCAATCTCAATGACGCCTTCTTTGCCCTCGGCGACAATCTGGCCACCCAGTTTACGCTCACCAGCGGTTACAGCCGATACGGCTGCTGGACCTGACCGATGCCGTTACCAATCCCGACCGCAACTACAAGTTCCGGGCGGCAAGAGTCCTCCTCGCCTGCTTGCTTACACCTTCACTAATTGCGTCTCATACAGCCGGCGGTACAACTGACAGCTCTTTATCAATTGCTCGTGTTTGCCCTGGGCGACTATTCGGCCTTCGTCCATCACCACTATCACATCGGCGGCGATGATTGTGCTGAACCGGTGCGCAATTACAAAGCTGGTGCGGTCGCGCATAATCTCTTCAATGGCCTCGTGAATCTTTGCCTCGCTGTCGGCGTCCACCTGGCTGGTCGCCTCGTCGAAAATCAGGATCGCAGGATTTTTCAGTATCGCCCTTGCGATGACGATTCTCTGTAACTGCCCGCCGCTGAGGCCCGACCCCTGCTCGCCGATTACAGTATCATACCCTTTCGGCAGTGGCTCGATGAACTCATGGGCGTAGGCGCGCTTAGCGGCGGCGATTATTTCTTCTCTGCTTGCGCCGCTCTTGCCGTATGCAATGTTGGCCGCTATCGTGTCATTGAACGTTACTACGTTTTGCGTAACCATTGCTATTTGGTCACGCAAGCTGTATATAGTCGCGTCCCGTATTTCCTGTCCGTCTATAAAAATCTGCCCGCTGTCAGGGTCGTAAAACCTCGCTATCAGATTCGCAAGGGTCGTCTTGCCGGAGCCGTTGGGTCCCACTATGGCGATGTTGT